>JAGVTM010000296.1 GCA_019136785.1 Chloroflexota bacterium
CTACCATGTTCCCATTATAAATCATTTGCGGGTCTGTGGCATGAAAATGGGAGAATGTTGTTCTTTTGCCGGCACTCTCCGCTATAATCCCCTCATCACACCTAAACAAACAACCAGGAGACCTGTATGACCCGGCCCGACAACCGCCAACCCCACGAACTGCGCCCCATCACCTTCACGCCTGGCTACACGCAGTGGGCAGAAGGCTCCGTTTTAGCTGCTTGCGGGCAGACGCAGGTGTTGTGCAATGTGACTGTTGAGAACCAGCTTCCACCCTGGCTGCGCGGCGCAAAGCCGCCCCAGGGGTGGCTGACCGCCGAGTATGCCATGCTGCCGCGCAGCACGCACCAGCGCACGCCGCGAGAGCAGCGCTGGCCCAAAGGGCGCACCCAGGAAATCTCCCGCCTGGTTGGGCGCAGTCTGCGCATGGCGCTAGACCTGGCGCAGTTGGGCGAGCGCACGCTGATTGTAGATTGCGACGTGCTGCAAGCGGACGGAGGCACGCGCACAGCCGCCATTAACGGCAGTTGGGTGGCGGTGCAGTTGGCGCTGCGCCCCCTGGTAGCAGCAGGGATAGTTCCAGAGACGGTTTTTCGCCACCAGATTGCCGCCATCAGCGCCGGCATTTTAGACAACACCTCCCTGCTCGACCTGGCTTATGCCGAAGATGCCGCCGCCGATGTGGACATTAACCTGGTCATGACGGGCAGCGGTCAGATTGTGGAAATTCAGGGCACTGCCGAACACGCGCCCATCCCCCGCGCCGACCTGGACAGCCTGATCGATCTGGCTGCCAGCGGCATCTCCCAAATCCTTTCCTTCCAGTTGCAGACGCTCAATGAGTTCACGACGAAGCCTCTCTGAAATTTCACGGCAATAATGCGAAGGATGGCTATTATGAACGGACACCAGGATACTCTGGTTTTCCTTGGCGATCTTCGCGTCTTTGCGGTAAGTAAACATCACGGTGCAACGTTTATCCCACTCTCTGCCTACACTGCCCAAATCGCCTATACCATACGACGCTGTCTTGTGATAAAGTTGGCGCATGTCATCCTCTTCAGCATGGGCAATTGAACAACAGTCCCGCAAGGCGTTTGCCGATTTGAAAGTTGTCTGCCTGGCGGGCGGCGTGGGCGGGGCTAAACTGGCTGACGGTCTGGCGCGGGCGCTGGCGGGCGATCAGTTGACCATAATTGGCAACACGGGAGACGACTTCACCCACTGTGGCTTGCAAATTTGCCCCGATCTGGACACCGTCATGTACACGCTGGCAGGCGTGGCGAACGTCGAAACCGGCTGGGGACGCCAGGGTGAAAGCTGGACGACGCTGGCGGAAATGACCCGCCTGGGCGGGCCCGACTGGTTCCGCCTGGGCGACCTGGACCTGGCGACTCACCTGACGCGCACGCATTGGCTGGCGCAGGGCAAAACCCTGACAGCAGCTACGGCGCATCTGTGCGCTCAGCTAGACGTCCACCCGGCGCTGCTGCCCATGAGTGACCAACCCGCGCCCACACTGCTGGAAACAGATGAAGGCGTTCTTCCTTTTCAGGACTGGTTTGTGCGGCGCCGCTGGCAGCCCATCGTGCAGCGCGTTATCCTGCCCGCAGATGTCAAAGCCACGCCGCTGGTGATGCGCGCGCTCTCCCGCGCCGACATCGTCATTCTGGCCCCTTCCAACCCGTTTGTGAGTATTGACCCCATTTTGAACGTCTATCCCATTCGGGAAATGGTGGCGGATTTGCCGCAGTTGGTAGTGGCGGTCAGCCCGATCATTGCCGGCACAGCCGTCAAAGGCCCCGCCGCCAAAATGATGCCGGAAATGGGCTTCGCCAACAGCGCCGCCGCCATTGCCGATTACTACGCCGACCTGATAGACCTGTTCGTTTACGACCAGAAAGATGCCGGCATACTCCTGGCAAACGACCCTCACCAGCTTTGCACAAACACCCTGATGACTTCGCCAGCAGAACGCGAACGGCTGGCACGCGACATCCTGCAAACGGCTGTCCAGCTTCTGCAAGAAACCTCCTGAACAGCCAACCAGTATAGCCGCGGCAAGGCCAGCAACCTGGCCCCGCCCACTTTCACATTACTGCCTCGCCCCACACATTATCGCCCGATCCCAAGGATTTCTCATGACCAATTGGGCTGTTATTCCCATCAAACCCCTTCGAGACAGCAAAAGCCGCCTGGCGCACATCCTCA
>JAGVTM010000436.1 GCA_019136785.1 Chloroflexota bacterium
GGTTGAGCCGGTTCTGTGCCGATGGGGTGCAGTTGGAAGCGCTGCAGCAGCCGCGTCAGGATTAACTGCCCTTCCATGTAGGCGAAGTCACGGCCAATGCACTGGCGCTGACCTGCGCCAAAGGGAACGTAGGCGAAGGGGTGGCGCGTTTGCCGGTCATCGTCGTCAAAACGATCCGGGTTGAACTGCTCTGGCGCGTCCCAGGAGCCGGGGTGCTGGTGGATGTGGCTGATGAGCAGAACGACTTGCGTGCCGGCAGGAATGGGGTAACCATCTATCTCATCGTCTTCCACCGCCAGGCGGGGCAGGAACCAGGCGCTAGGGCGCAGCCGCAGCGCTTCCTGGAACGTGTGGCGGGCCAGCTTCAGCCGCGGCAGCGCCATCAAATCGGGCGCAGCCTGCCCGGCGACGGCGTCAACTTCGGTTGCCAGCCGCGCCTGCAAGGCATTGTCTCGCGCCAGGAAATCAGCCGCCCAAGATAGGGCAATGGATGTCGTCTCGTAGCCTGCCACAAAAATAGTGGCGACCTCGTCGCGCAGTTGTTGATCCGTCATCTGCTCGCCCGTTTCCGCGTCTACCGTGTTCAGCAGCATGGCTAACAGACTGTCGCCGCCTTCTTCGGCGCGGCAGCGGGCAATGACGCGGTAGACGATTTCGTCAAAGGCGCGCAGCGCCTCGCGGTAGCGCCGCTGACCGGGGAAGGGCATCCAGGCGGGCAGCGACTGCTGAATAATGCCCACCAGCAAGTAGTCCATGGCATAGGTCATCGCTTCGCTCAGCCGTTGGAAATCTGCTTCCGATAACTGTGCGCCAAACATGGTGCGCACGATGACGTTCATGGTCATGCGGTTGAGGGCGCTGGTCAGGTCGAAGCTGTCCGCGGTGGTGGGCCAGGTAGCCATTTGCTCGTCAATGGCGGTCAACATCACCTCAAACAGACCAGAGATATAACGGCGGTGGAAGTGGGGCTGCATCATGCGCCGCTGCCGCAGCCAGAAATCGCCTTCGCTGACCACCAATCCGTTACCGAACATGGTGCGCACGGACGTCCACATATTGCCGCCCTTACGATAGTTGCGGGCATTGTCGCGCAGGATGTACTGCGCGTGTTGGGGATGCCCCAGGGCTACGGCGCTGGTCACGCCCAAGTTGATTTTGAAAATGTCGCCCAGGTCGCGTTGGGCTTGTTGTAAGTAGGCGAACGGTTGGCGCACCAGGTAAGGCAGCCCGCCGATCAGGGGAAGGGCGGGGGCTGCCGGCATCCGGCGCGCTGGTAAAGAATCGGCTGTAATCGGAATCATGCTCATTTTGGGTTACCTCATTTCTCTATTTGTCTGAATTTGTCACAACTAAATGACATTATCGCCGGCTGCCGTTCCAAGAACGTTCCAAAAACGACTCAAAAAGACGACTTTTTCTGAAAGGCGGTAGATTCGCTGAACCTGATATAATAACCCGCATGATTACGCTGCAACTGCTGGGCGACTTTCATGCAATGGATGGCGACCGCCCGATTGAGGGGTTCGCCACGGATAAAGTGCGGGCGTTATTGGCGTATCTGGCGGCGGAATCGGGCCAGGCGCACACGCGCACGGCGCTGGCGACGCTGTTGTGGAGCGAATGGGATGAAGCGGCGGCGCTGGCAAATTTGCGCAAGACGCTTTTCCGGCTGCGGCAGGCGCTGGAGGAGGGCACGGCAGGGACGGCTGACAGGTATTTGACTGTTACGCGAGCAGAGGTGCAGTTTCATGCCGGCAGCGCCGCCATTGATTTGCAGCAGTTTGAGCAGGCAGCCCGCAGCGAAGACCCGGCGCAGTTAGCTGCCGCCGCTGCGTTGTACCGCGGAGAACTGCTGGCTGGATTGGGCCTGTCTGGTGCGCCTGTTTTTGAGGAATGGCTGACGGTGCGGCGCGAGCAGTTGCACCAGCAGGCGTTATCTGTGTTGGCGCGGCTGGCGGACCATTATCTGGCGCTGGGGCAGATAGAGGAGGTGCAGCAGTATGCGGGGCGTCAGTTGGCGCTGGAGCCGTGGCGCGAAACAGCCCACCGCCAACTGATGCGCGCTTACGCGGCGGCTGGACAGCGGGCGCAGGCATTGGCGCAATATGCCCAATGCCAGGCAGTCCTGGTGGAAGAGTTGGGCGTGGAGCCTTCTGGCGAGACGAAGGCGTTGGCGGCTACCATTCGCCAGGATCGTTCTCCTGCC
>JAGVTM010000277.1 GCA_019136785.1 Chloroflexota bacterium
GACCATTGAAATTGCCGGCGTGATCACGCCGCCATCGGCGGTAGCAATCAGCGGCCCCGCCACGGGTCTGGTCAACACGCCGCACACCTTCACCGCCAACGTCGCTCCGCCAGACACCACCACGCCCGTTGAATACACCTGGGAAGCGACCGGGCAGACGCCCGTTGTACACAGCGGCGGCCTCAGCGACGCCGTTACCTGGAGTTGGGCAAGTTATGGCAACAAGACGATCACGGTAACTGCCGGCAACGGCGGCGGCAGCGTCAGCGACACTTTTACCATCTATGTCAGTCTACCTGTTACCCCGCCCAGCGCGGCCAGCATCAACGGCCCCGTCGCTGGCCTGGTGAACACGCCCTATCAATTCACTGTAGACGTGGCCCCTCCCTCCACCACCGTCCCCCTCACTTACACCTGGGAAGCGACCGGGCAAACCCCCATTATTCACAGCAGCGATCTGAGCGACGCCGTGACCTTCACCTGGAACACGCCTGGCGTCAAGACCATTGTCGTCACCGCCGCCAATGCCGCCGCCAGCGTGAGCGACACTCTGACCATTGATGTGAGTAGTGTAATCATCGCGCCTACGTCGGTCAGCCTGTCTGGGCCAGACCACGGCATGGCTGGTACCAGCTACACTTTCACGGCGCAGGTATCGCCCGCTAACGCCACCACGCCCCTGACCTACGAATGGTCAGCCACCGATCAGGCAGATGTGGTGCGCGCCGCCGGATTGTCGGATGCCGTCAGCTTCAGTTGGAGCAGCGGCGGCATGAAAACAGTCTGGCTTACCGTGAGCAACGAAGCGGGATCGGTAACCCAATCCGTCACCATCCACATTGAGGTCACTTACCGCATTTTCCTGCCTTTCACAGCCGGCAGCAGCACTGCGCCAAACGCGCCGGCTGTCGGCGGCTACTTGTCTGGCAGCCGCGGCAAAATCTCCTTTGACAGCAAACGATTTGCCGGCAAACCGTTTGCTATCAGACCAACGATGCTTAACGCGCCCACGCCGCCTGGGGCAACCGGTTATCAGGCGCAGGCAGCCTTAGCAGGGAAACCTGGCTAACCCCATAGACCCAGGGATTGCCGCGTCGCCAGAAGTCTGGTCATGACGACCCGAGCTGGTTGCCATGACCAGGCGTAACGGCGGGCGCGCCGCGCACGTATCAGCCCGGTTATCTTGTATCGAGCGGCAGCCGTACCTGATGTAGCTGCCCGGCAAAACGCAACCAACGGCAATCTGTCTCTGCTGTAACGATACAGCCGCTCTGTTGAAACCAGGTCTGTGCTCAGACCACGCGATGCCTCACCTGACAAAACCTGGTTTCTAATCTGTATAGATAAGTTCTGCCTGTGAATGTAACGTTCATATGACCTGTTCTCCAGTACAAAATTCTGCGAAAGGGTCTATAATCATTTGCGGAAACCACTTTAGTCAAGGACTAAAACTACCCTTCTAAGGGAGGTAGTATGAATCAACAAGAAAGACGTAAAACGCATAGATTGGGGGCTATTGCCCTGATTGTGTTGGCGGTTGGCGTCATGTTCGCTTTGACGGGAATGGCTCTGGCTGGGCGTCCCCTGACAACGGATGATTTTGCGCCGGCCTCAGCGCAAGGCTTTGGCGATCGCGCCAATGGCTGGGCCTGGTCTATGCAGTGGTGGAATGGGTACCTGTACGTGGGAACCAACCACAACTGGCGCTGCGGCGAAGTCCTGTCGCAGGCGCGTAACTCCTTTGGCATTATCCCCTATCCAGGCGAAGACCCCGACGTTATTTGTCCTGAAGACCCGCTGCAGCTTGATTTACGCGCTGAAATATGGCGCTGGCACGCCGAAACAGATACCTGGGAACGAGTATTTCAATCTGACAATGAGGTTTTCACCGAGTTTACGCAGCTTGGCGGCAGTATTTCCAACCCGGTGACAGTAACGGTAGAAATCAGCCCCACTGACGTGGCGCGGGACATTGGCTATCGCGGTATGGCTCTATTCACCGAACCGGATGGCACAGAAGCGCTGTACGTGACAGCAGTCAGCCCGGCTTACCTGGGCTATCGCATACCCCCGCGCATCCTGCGTTCGGTGGACGGCGTTAACTTTGAACCCGTGCCGGCAGAACCCGGCACCCCCCTGGCTGAAATCCAAAAGACCAGCCTACGTAACCCCACCGTACATGTCGGCACCGATGGCGTGGCCCG
>JAGVTM010000402.1 GCA_019136785.1 Chloroflexota bacterium
TTATTGCCCGCGTCGAAGACCTGGGCTGCAAAGTCCACCTCTCCGAAGGCAAAGAGCGCACCGTACTGGGCATTGTTGAAGACGGCAACCAGATTGATCGCCAATCCCTGGAGCAAATCCCAGGCGTCGAGCGCGTCGTCCCCGTTACCCAACCGTTTAAGTTAGCCAGCCGCGAATTCAAACCAGACAACACCGTCTTTCCCATTGGCGACCACACCGTAGGCGACAAAAACCTGATCATTATGGCTGGCCCCTGTTCCGTGGAAAGCCGCAGCCAGATCATCGAAACCGCCATTGCCTGTAAAGAAGCCGGGGCGCACGTGCTGCGCGGCGGCGCCTTCAAGCCGCGCAGTTCCCCTTACGACTTCCAGGGCTTAGGCGAAACAGGTCTGCGCTATCTGGCTGAAGCCCGCGACATCACCGGGCTGCCCATCATCACCGAAGTCATGGAACCCTCGCTGGTGCCCCTGGTGTGTGAATATGCCAACGTCTTGCAGATTGGGGCGCGCAACATGCAGAACTACGCCCTGCTGCACGCCGTAGGCGAATCGCAGCATCCCGTCCTGCTCAAACGAGGCATGAGCAGCCTCATGGAAGAGTGGCTCATGTGCGCCGAATACATTCTCAGCCACGGCAACACCCGCGTCATGCTCTGCGAGCGCGGCATTCGCACCTTTGAGAAATATACACGCAACACCTTTGACATCAACGCCATCCCCGTCGTGAAACACCTCTCCCACCTGCCCATCATTGCCGATCCCAGCCACGCCACAGGCAAGTGGGAATATGTGGCGGCGGCGGCTAAAGCCAGTGTGGCGGCCGGCGCCGATGGCCTGATCATCGAAGTCCACCCTCGCCCTGAAGAAGCGCTGTCTGATGGGCGGCAGTCGTTGAAACCGGAATATTTTGCTACACTGGTGCGCGAAATGCGGGCGGTGGCTCAGGCGGTTGGACGGGATATTTCATCATGACAACTTTGACGATTGTGCGGGAATTAACGGCGCCAGGGAGCGCCCCGGCCGGGTTAGCCTGGGATGGCGCGCACTTGTGGAACGCCGACTATGCGGCAGCGCGCATTTTCCGGTTGGATATCCAGGCGATCCGTTCCGACCAGACGGAAATTGACAGGTTGGTTCCGGGCGACGCGCTTCTCTGCCCCGGCACGCTCAGCGGCATTACCTGGGACGGTCGGGCCTTGTGGCAGGCTATTCATAACGATGGCGTCCTACGTCGCCTCAATCCAACAGCCCACGATATTGACCTGGACTTACCCATTCGCCACGGCTGGCTGTCCGGTCTGGCCTGGGATGGCAGCCTGCTGTGGGCTGTCGCCCAACAAGAGGGGCAGCTTCTGGCAGTGGAACCACAAAACGGTCAGGTGCAGCGCGCCCTGCCCATCCCCGTGGCGGCGGGTGGGCTGGATTTCCATGATGGCTATCTCTGGCTGGGTTTCCCGGATCGCATGACCTACGATCCTCGTTCTGAGTCCTTTGATTGGGTCAATGAGACGCCTACCTTTGCCCTGGCCCAAATTGACCCCGCCAGTGGGCGCGAAGTCAACCGCTTTGCCCTCAACTTCTTGCCTATGGGGTTGGCCTGGGTAGGGGACGTACTCTGGCTGGCGCACACCCGCCAGCGCAAGCTGCTGCAAGCAAAGCTCGTTTGAACACAGACTCGTCGCCATCCTATCTCCCCCTACTGCCGTCCTCGTTTGCCCCAACTCCGGCGGCGCCTCCCAAACTCGCTTGATCTCATCTCTCCTTGCAGTATAATCCAATCGCTTCCACTGGTTGGGAGCAGATCATTGGAGAACGTTTTTTATGAGCTATCGCGCTGTTTATCCGTTTACGGCTATCGTCAACCAGGAGCGCATGAAGCGCGCCCTCATCCTCAATGCCGTTAACCCCCAGATCGGCGGCGTCCTGATTCGGGGCGAACGCGGCACGGCTAAATCCACCGCGGCGCGTGGCCTGGCGGCCCTGCTGCCCGACATTGTGGTGGTGGCTGACTGCCGCTTTGGCTGCGACCCTGGGCAGCCCAGCAGTTGGTGCGATGACTGCCGCAGCCGCCACAGCAGCGGTTCACTGGGCATTAACACCCGCCGCACCCCTTTCGTGGATCTGCCCGTCAGCGCCACCGAAGATCGCGTCGTGGGCACGCTGGACATTGAAAAAGCCATTCAGAAAGGGGAAAAGCAT
>JAGVTM010000144.1 GCA_019136785.1 Chloroflexota bacterium
AATTTCATGGCGAAGCTGAGCAATGCGCGCGGCTGGATCCATGGGGAACCTCAAGGAGTGGGCGGAGAAGGGGGTTGGTAATTGGTAGCTGCATCCGGCGGGGCAGGCGTCGGCTCCAAAAATTGGGCGGCTACCCAGCCTTCGGTACTGTCTGCCAGGCGCACCTGCCACCAGTCGAAGTCGCCGCCCGCCTCTGGCCCGCCAATCACCAGCAAAACCTCCCCCTCATCAGCCAGGGTTACCTGCACGTTGTTAACGCTGGGCCCGCCGCGCACCACCACGCCAATGCCATCGGTGTTGGCAACTTGAGCGAAGTAATCAACGCTAACCTCCGGCGGCGGCGTGGCCCGATCAGGCGTGGGGATGGGCGTCAGGGTAGGAATCGGCGTCGGCGTAGGAAAGAGAGGCGTGGGCGAAGACACAGGGCTGGGCGGAGCCGTCAAAAAAATGATCGTTGGCGTGGCCCCCATAGCTACAGATAGCGGGGGGCGAGACAAAAAAGAATTAGCCAGTGATAGGGCAAAGACAATGGCGGCTATAGTAACCAGGACGCCCAGGCCCAACCAGAGCCAGGGAACCGGCTCAGCGGCGTCCTGGCGTTGGCGGCGTTGCCTTAGCGAGCGCAATCCTGTTTCACGCGGGTCAGGAGGTTGTTCGTATCGTGCCATGAAGTTCAGAGATGCCAGCCAGGAACCAGATGCGGGCGGCGTTCCGCGGAGATTACGCCCGAAAAACCTGGTTCTAGGCTTAATTATGATGAATGTGTTGCCGAAAACGATCCAGCGACCAGGCATTGACAACGCGGGCAGCCGTGGCCCACCCTCGCTGCGCGGTGGCGATCCCATAATGGCGCAGGGCAAATTCGTCGCTGTGGTGGGCGTCGGTGTTGATCGCCAGCGGCACGCCCAGTTCCAGCGCCCGCCGCACGTAGCTGTCCTGCAAATCCAGGCGGCGTGGGTTGGCGTTGATTTCCACGATGGTGCCTGTGCGCGCCGCCGCCAATAGGATTTGATCCATGTCCAGGTCTGCGCCCAGGCGGTCGGGCAAGAGGCGCCCGGTGGGGTGCGCCAGCATATCTACGTGCGGGTTATTCACCGCCGCCAGCACGCGCGCCGTCACCTGTTCCCGCGGCTGGCGCAGGCTGACATGCAAGGCAGCAATCACGAAATCTAACTGCGCCAGCACGTCGTCGGGATAGTCCAGCGCGCCATCTGCCCGGATCTCCATTTCCGTGCCGTGGAAGATTCGGAAATCTGGTCCCAGGGCCTCATTGGCGGCGCGAACTTCGGCAGCCTGCTGCCAGAGACGCTCAACGGAAAGGCCGTTGGCAATGCCCAGGCTGACAGAATGGTCGGTGATGGCGATGTATTGCAAGCCTTGGGCTCTGGCTGCCTGGGCCATTTCCAACACGCTCAGGCGACCATCGGACCAGGTGGTGTGCATGTGCAGGTCAGCCACAATGTCGCCAGCCTGGATGAGAAAGGGCAGCGTTCCCTGTTGGGCCGCTTCAATTTCGCCGCGATCTTCGCGCAGCGCCGGCGGAATATAGGGAAGTCCAAGCGTCTGGTAGACTTCTTCTTCGGTGGCGCAGATGATCTCCCGACCATCCGGGTAGGTAAAGGCGTATTCGTTGAGGCTGAGGCCCTGCTTTTGCGCCAGTTCGCGCAGGCGCACGTTGTGAGCTTTGCTGCCTGTGAAGTAAGACAGGAGCGTGCCCCAGTGCGTTGCCGGCAGTACCCGCAAATCCACGCCCATGCCATTTTGCAGAACCACCCGCGACTTGGTGGGCCCGTGCCCCACCACGCTCTCCACCTGCGGCATTTGCACAAAATGATCCATAACGGGCGCGGCGTCTGCTGCTGCCACCAGCAAATCAATATCCCCAATCGTCTCCCGCATGCGGCGCAGCGAGCCGCCGACAGCGTGCTGCGTCACCCCTGGCAGATCCGCCAGTTCCGCCAGAATCGCTTGCGCAATGGGCCAGGCTTCGCCCAAAGGCGTGCGATCCGTTTGCAGCCGGGCCAACGTCTCAATGCCCGCCAGAATTTTCGCCTCTGATTTAGCGCCCATGCCAGACAACTGGCGCAGCTTACCCGCCTGCGCTGCCGCCTTTAGCTCGTCCAGAGTCGTGATCTGCAGTTGGTCATAAAACAGCTTCACCTTCTTGGGGCCAACCCCCTCAATGTGCAGCAGGTC
>JAGVTM010000114.1 GCA_019136785.1 Chloroflexota bacterium
CATGTCACTTAATCGCTCGATCTCTACTGGCTTACGCGCAATCTGCAGTTCGCTCATTTGCGCCATAAAGATCAGCGTGCTGATGCCAAACCCGATTAAGATGGCTTGGGTCAAATCCAGGATGACGGTTGCCGCCAGGGTAATGAGGAAAGCGACAATAGCGTGTTTCAGGCGGTGGCTGAAGTAAAAGCGGATGGTATGCCACTCATTCATGCGCCAGGCGGTCACCAGCAGCACGCCCGCCAACGCCGCCAGCGGCACGCGTCCGATGACGCTGGCTAACAACAGCGCCGCCAGCAGTAGCGTCACGCCGTGCAAAATGGGCGACAGGCGCGTCACGCCGCCGCTCTTAATGTTGACACTGGTACGGGCAATGGCTGCTGTTGCCGGCACGCCGCCGAATAGCGGCGTGATAATGTTGCCCACGCCCTGGGCAATTAATTCCAGATTATTGTTCAGGCGAATGCCCGTCATATTTCCCGCCACTGCCCCGCACAACAAACTTTCAATCGCTCCCAGGGCGGCAATAGACATGGCGGGCACAACCACGTTGCCCAGTTCGGTCCACGGTATCTGGCTGAACGTCAGGCGATTCTCTAGCAAGATGGTGCGCGGAATGGCGCCAATGATGGGCACATCCCAACCGGTCAACAGCGTTACGATGGTCGCCAGGATAATGCCTACCAGCGAGCCAGGAATGCGCTTGCCAAATCTGAACCTGGGCCAGATGAGCATGGTCAGAATGACGACCAATCCCAGCCCGATGGCTTCCAGGCTGGGCGTGATGCCGTGTTCGGCGTAATACGCCATCTTTTCCATGACGTTTTCCGCCGCGGGCGTCTGGATGCCCAGAAAGTTATCAAGCTGTCCCAAGGCGATGATAATGGCAATGCCGCTGGTGAAGCCCGTGATCACCGGGCCAGGGATCAGGGCTACAACGCGCCCCAGCCGAAAGAGTCCGAGGAGCGTGAGCATGATGCCGGCAAGCAATCCTGCCAGCCACATTCCTTGTAAACCGTAGCGGCTGACGAGAACGATTAGCACTGCCGACATAGCGCCAGTAGGGCCCGAAATTTGGTAAGGCGCGCCCCCCAGCAGCCCCATGACAATGCCGGCTAAAATAGCCGTTACCAATCCCGCCGCCGCATCGGCGCCTGAAGCGACGCCAAAAGCCAATGCCAATGGCAAAGCCACCGCGGCCACAGTAATACCTGCCAATATATCTTTTTGCAGCGTCGCCCGGCCGTAACCGGCAAACTCACGCCGCCACATACCCAACCAATCCTGGAGCATGTTACGTCCCTTTTCTCTTGTTAGTTTGAAGGATTTTTGGCGTCCGGCACGTTGTCGAAGGCTCAGTTACAAGCTGTGCAGCTGTCGGTTCGTCGTGCGCCGCATTGTATGCCCATCAAGGTGACAAAGCAAGCGATGCGTTATGTGGCTCCTCTACCTGACCCGGTTTCATTTCTTGTCCCACTCATGCAGCGCTCTTTTGATCAGCGCCTGGATGTCCCCGTCAGGAATCTGGCCCGGATTCTCATAAAGGCGACCATCTACGTCAATTTGCAGCGTGCCCGTGGCGCCGCTCACCAACCGTACTCGCCGCCCGGCTAACTGCGGCGTACTTTCCAGATGGCGCTGCAAAATGGCGTTAATCTGCGCAGCGATATCCATGACTGGCGTAGCGGCGGTGGGCGGCGGCGGTGGCGTTCGTCCCAGCAAAGGCAGGCGGCGCGGACTGGGCGGCGGCGGCGGGGAGAGGCTCTCTTCCTTCTTTTGTTCCAACGAGTTAAGAAAAGCTGCCTGCCGTTCCGCCAGCAGCGCGTCCGCCATGCTGCCGGCAGATTCTGGCGCCAACGCCGGCGCCAACCCGGCGTCCACCAAAGCCTGATACCCGCCGGCGAAGGTGATCAGTTCGCCAATGGCTGCCATAATGCGCTGCTGCGCCGCGCCTGCCGGCAGTTCCTCCAACTTTTCGTGCCGCCGGTTCCCCACCTGGACGACCAGCTTACCTAACGGCGGCACACGTAAGACGCGCATGACTTCAATCTCTGTTTGCATGGATCACCTCAAAGACTCATCTTGCTGCTCATTTAAGGGTTGGCAGTGGGAGCAGAAATGGGTGCTGCGCCCGCCCAGCACAATGCGTTCAACAGGGCGACCACATTCATAGCAGGGTTGGCCCGTGCGC
>JAGVTM010000170.1 GCA_019136785.1 Chloroflexota bacterium
TGGCGTCCAAACCAGCCAGACCACCCGCTATAAGCTGCCTGGCTTCATCCTGCCTGGCTTGCAAGGAAGCAGCAGCCTGATAGATACGCCAGCCCTTCAGCCCCAGCCAAACAAATAGCAGCAGCAAACCCACAAGGGTTAACAAAAGCGGCAGCTTGCGAAGTCGGGAAGGCGGCGAGTCAATCCGGGTCATCATTCACACAGTTCCTCAAGGAGCGCGCCGCCGGCCCCACGACACAGAACGGGCGCTGTGTCTGGCTGCTGAAAATGGTCAGATCATCGCGGTTCAAGGAAGGCAGGTCAGGGTGTAAGCGGCTCAAACGACGGCGATACCAGTCGAAGGCAAACAAGTTAGCATCCACGAGTATAACGTCAGATCGCGCCTGGTGTCCGCCACCAGCACGCTCGACGGCCTGGAAATACCACAATGTAAATATGCTTTCGTCGCCCATTGTCAGCAGGATGGCGCGCGGCGGGGCAGCGGTGAGCGTTGGCTGCGCTGTCAGACGCAGGCTGGCGCTGCTGTGTAAGCTAACGCGGTCAAAGTTTAGCGCAAGCAAAGTGAGAGGCAAAATGAGGCATACCCGTCCCCAGGAGGGCGCCGCCCAGGAAGGCGGGGTAAATGCTAACAAAACGCTCAGCAGCAGCAAGCCAGGCAGAAAAAAAACAGCCGCGTCGGCAGCGGCATAGGTCAAGGCATACAAACCATAGAGGGCGGCGCTGGCAGCCAGGGCCAGCGCCAGCCGATCCCGCCGCCACAGCCCTACCGCCAGCAGCCCCCACCCCCACCAGGCATACTGGCGCGCCAGCGCCGCCAGCCAGGAAGCCAGGCGCAGCCCAATCTGGTCAAAATGCGCCAGATTGGGCTGATAAATGCGCCCGCTTACCAGCCACCACCAACCCTCCAGCGTGGTGGGGTCGCCCCAGACAACGGGGCTGTCGGGATGCAGCCACCAGGGCAGCCAGAGATAGGGCAGCAGCCCCACGAGTAAGCCGAAAACCAGCTTCAGCCAGGCGCGCGGCGGCGTGAACAGCAAGGTCAATGGCAGCAACAGCAGTGAAGTGAGGTGCGTGGTCAGGCACAAGCCTAAACATATGCCGCGCCAGATGGCTGCCCGCCCGGTCAGAATCGTCCACAACAGCGCCGCCGTCGCCAGCAGGTTCAGTCCATACACTTCGGTAATTAACGCCTGCTGCCAGACCAGGGGGGTCAGGGCAAAGGTCAAACCGGCAGCCACAGCCGCATAGGGTTTATCCTGTCTGGTCAGGCTGGCGGCGGCGGCGGCGAGCAGCGCGGCAGCGGCAGCGCTGCAAACGGCGGAGAAGAGATTGAAGCGGAAAGCCACCGTGCCCAGCGGCAAGTAGCTGAACAGCTTCGCCAACAGGAGATAGGTGGGATAACCAGGGGGATGCGGGATGCCGCGGGTGACGGCAGCCGTGATCAACTCGCCGCCATCGCCGCCAAAATAGGCGGATGTCAGGTCGGGAGCCAGGGTCAGCAGGTAAACGCCCAGCGCCAACAGACCTGTCGCCAGCGCTGCCCAAAGAGGCGGGTTTTCACTGCCAAGACGCCAAAAGCGCCAGGAAAAGCCAGGCGGTCGGGCAGTCCGCTGTGTCTTTGCCGTCAACAGATGGGATAGATGAGATTGGGGCTGCATTTGCGCCAGGGAATGGAAGCGAAAGCGCTTCACCGCGCGCCCTTGCCGCTGAGAACAGCGGGAATAGTCTTGAGAATGTAAGCCAGGTCGCGCCAGATGGAGTAGTTGTCTATGTACTCTAATTCCAGGCGCACGCGCGCATCCAACGATAGGTCGCCGCGCCCATTGACCTGCATGGGACCGCTGATGCCCGGCTTGACGGAGAGTCGCCGGCGGTGCCAATCGTTGTAGAGGGCGACGATGCGGGCTTCTTCCGGGCGAGGCCCGATCAGGCTCATTTCCCCTTTCAGCACATTCCAGAACTGGGGCAGTTCGTCCAGGCTCCAGCGGCGCAGCACGCGCCCTACCGTGGTTACGCGCGGATCGTCGGGCAGTTTGAACACAGGTTCGCTGAGGTTGTCCAGGTCAATCAGTTGGGCGAGTTCAGCTTCGGCGTTCTGGCGCATGGAGCGGAACTTATAGATGGTGAAGGGTTTGCCCCCCTGGCCTATGCGTTCTTGTTTGAAGAGCACGGGGCCGGAGGAAGTGA
>JAGVTM010000292.1 GCA_019136785.1 Chloroflexota bacterium
TGCGGCGGGCGACTTCACGGCGAATGGGGTCAAAACTGGAAATGGTGACGGCTTCCGGCGTATCATCCACGATCACATCCACGCCCGCCACCTGCTCAAAGGCGCGAATGTTGCGCCCGTTGCGCCCGATAATGCGTCCCTTCATCTCGTCGTTGGGCAGGGGCACAACGGAGACGGTGATTTCGGCTACGTGTTCGCTGCTGATGCGCTGAATAGCCGTGGCGATAAGTTTGCGCGCTTTTTCGTCGGCGGTTTCACGGGCTTCGTCTTCGATTTCGCGCATGATGCGCGCCATGTCCTGGCGGGCTTCGGTTTCGGCTGCTGCCAGCAGTTCCTGACGCGCTTCCTCTACCGTCATTTGCGCCACTTTCTGTAATTCTACCTGGCGTTCCGCCGCCAGGTTCTCCAGTTCGTTTTGCTGTTTATCCAGACGGCTTTGCCGTTTGTTCAGGCTCTGCTCGCGTATTTCTATCTTTTGCGCCTGGCGATCCTGGGCAGTCTGGCGGCGGTCCAGGCGCTCTTCGGCGCGGGCCAGGTCTTCAAAGCGGCGCTCAACGACTTTTTCAGCTTCGGCGCGCACTTCCCTGGCTTCTTCCTGCGACCTTGCCAGCAGTTCCTGGGACTCGCCTTGGGCTGCCAGGCGCTGCTGGTTAATCTCATGTAAAGCCTTCTGGTACTCTTGGTCGTGGTTAGGCTTGAGGAAGCGCCAGTAGATGCCGGCAGCAATTGCCCCACCGACCACGAGTCCCCCCAGGAGACCCAAGTAAAAAAACGCATCCATGAATTCTTACTCCTTATCCATTTATTCAAGTTCGTCCGTGGTCAATTCGGCCCATACCGCCGCCGTTACCTGGCTGGCGGTGTCGTAGCTGAAGCCACGTCGTTGTAAGAAGCTGCCCATTTTTTGTTGAAACGCTTCCCAGGGCAGGTGAGCCCAGCGGGGGGCCAGCTTCTTGGCGGCGCGGCGGGCGCTGCTCAATTCATCCACATCCGCCAGCGCAGCCTCAATCAGGCGGCGATCAAGCCCTTTTTCATACAGTTCCTGGCGCAATGCCAGGGCGCTGCGCGGCTTGAAAGTTTCTCGTTGTTCCAGCCAGAAGCGGGCAAAAGCCAGATCGTCCAACAGATGCCGCTCCTGCAAATTCGTGACCGTCTGTTCAATAACGGGCTCAGGAAACCCTTTGCGGGCCAGGTTTTGGCGTACTTCAGCGACGCTGCGCGGCCGGAAACTGAGAAACTGCTCGGCGGTTAGCCGCGCTTTTTCCTTCTCTTCCTGGCTGTGCAACTGCGCCAGCAGGTCATCCGTCACCGGCTGTCCAGCTTCCAACCCGGCAGCCGCGCTCACCGTCAGGCTAAACGCATACTGTCCATCCACGTAAATGTTTACGCGCTGGCGATTGCGCTTCTGAGGTTGGATGTCACTGATGATAGCCATGTTAAACCGGTTCATTGTCATTCCGACCCTGAGCCTGCCGAAGGGGAGGAATCCCGCTCAACTCGCTATTTGCCAGAGATTTCTCACAGCAGACGGCTCGAAATGACATGTGAAAGAAAAAAAAGCGCCATGGTTGGCAGAACCACGGCGCTGTGTTTCCTGGGAATAGAATTGTTCAGGCTGCCGCTGCCGGCAACCTGTGACCACGCTAGTCAAACCGATTCAGAATTCGCGCTGTTTAGCCAGAAAGCGAAAGAAATGGCTGAAGAAACAGAAGGGAGCAGCCATCGTTCCAAACTCGCCTGGCATGCGCCGCGAACCTGAGTAACCCATTTGCCATGAAGGGTTGAGCATGGCGTGGGCAAATGAGTCTTGATGTAGAGTCCAGTTTGAATGCTAAGAAACCGCCTGAACGGCGGGTCAGAAATCCTCAAGCTAGCTGGTTTTACAATTCAACCGTCTGCTCCGGGTGCAGATGGGCAGCAAACGGATTTCCTTCGTGCGATAGCCACCAACAGGCTATAACGTCGCCGTGATAAGTTGTGGGCCCGGCGACTGCCAACGCGCCAGGCCAAAAGTGGTTCCGGGTTTATGTGCTGACCGTTGTCAGGCGATGCCTTATGATGCCATCTCCACCTGACTATTCACTAGCGGCAGCCCGGCTGTCTGGCGAATCAGGTTCTCCAGTTCATGTAAAAATGCGGGGTTTTGAGCCAGGAACGCTTTGGCGTTTTCCCG
>JAGVTM010000262.1 GCA_019136785.1 Chloroflexota bacterium
ACGGTTGCTAAAAGTCAATGGAGCGACCATCGTAGGCGTACTCAAACAGCTTTTGTAACTCGTCGGTGTCAGGGACGCGGCGGCTCATGAGCAAGTTGGAGTCGGTGTCGGCGCGCTCGCACATCGGTTGCAGCATAGCGGCAAATTCGGTGGGGGAAATGCCGGCATCGCGCATACTCAACGGCAGCCCCACCCGCTGCATCAAATCGCGAATAGCCTGCGCCAGACTGGCGGCGGCTTCGGCTTCGGTCGCTGCCGGCAGCCGCAGAATATAGGCAATATCCTGATAGCGCGCCGTCCCTGCCGGAGCCACAAACTCAATCGTGTAGGGCAAAAATAACGCCGTAATCCGCCCATGCGGCAAACGGTGGAACAACGCCCCGGCGCTGTGTCCCAGCGCGTGCGCCAGCGCCACGTTGCTGTTCCCCAGCGCCAGCCCGGCAATAGCCGCCGCGTTCGCCATCTTCTCCCGCGCCTCCAGGTCCGCCGCCCCCTGCGCCACCGCCCGCGGCAAATAGCGAAACACCAGATAAGCCGCCTTCAAGCAAGGCCCATCGGTAAAATCGTTCGCCCAGTTACACGTGTACCCCTCTATGGCGTGCGTCAGCACGTCAATGCCCGTGTCCGCGGTGGACTGCCGCGGTAGATTCGCCGTAAACTGCGGATCCACCACCGCCAGATCAGCCGTCGCTTCCGGCGCGCCCAACGTCAGCTTCCGCTGCTCCACCGTATCCGTCAGCACCACGGCGTAACCCGTCTCCGAGCCTGTGCCCGCCGTAGTGGGAATACACAGCAGACGGGCTTTCTGCCGCAGCCCTAACGTTTCCATAGGGCTAATAGCTGCCGGGTCCAGGTCAGGTCGCTCATACAAAATCCACATGGCGCGGGCGGCATCCATGCACGAACCGCCGCCCAAACCCACGATCCAGTCAGGCGCATACGCCTCCATCGCCGCCGCCCCGCGCTGCACCGTTTGCAGCGATGGCTGCGGCTCCACTTCGGCAAAGACGGCGCTTTCGATGCCGGCATCCTGCAGAACCGCCTGCACCTTTTGCGGGAACCCTAAACCAGCCAGCACCGCATCGGTAACGATAAAGGCGCGCCGCCCTTGCAGCTCGCCCAGATACGTCAGCGCATCCTCGCCAAAATAAACTTGCGGGCTTCTAAAAAACCACATACCCCACCCCGCCTATTTGGGCCACTCCGTTTCCACCTTCTGCGCCGCCGCCACCAGTTCTGTCGCTGCCTTAGGCGCTTTCATGATCTTCATCATGTTGCCCTTTAACTTAAGCTGCCGCGTCACCAACCCCTGGATCGGGTCTAGCTTGCCCGAAAGCACGCGCTGCCAGATGGCGGACGGCGCTGCCAGCACAAAAGCCGGGTCTTTGGCGCCCAGGTCTTCCACCTTAAACGCATCACGGCACGCCCCGTGCCACAAATCCAGATAGAGATAAGTTTCATCGGTGAACCCGGGACTTTTGTTAATCACAAAATAAAAATCCCCTTCCCAGTCATGCGCCGCCTTGCGGTAACCCTCGATGTTATTCACCTCGGTCATCTAAGCCTTCACCCATGCGTCCGTGCCAAACATTAACCCCATACTATCCTCCTTCGAAAATGTAGCGCCAGCATCCTTGCTGGCAGAAGCCGGCTAGAAGCCGGCGCTACGGTTTCATTCCTCGCGGCGCGCCCCACGCATGGGGAGCTCCTTCGAAAATCGAGAGACTGCTCCAGTCCATACCTATCAAATCAACCCGCGCGTGCGCAGAATCTCTGGATAAACCTTCTGCCCCTGGCGAAACAACTCCACCAGCAGCATCGCCTTCATAAACGGGCCATTCACTCGTATCTGCTTTTCCGCCATAGCCGTGCGCACAGACAACTTATCCAACAGAATGTGATGAAACGTATCCGCCGCCAGTTCTACATCCAGCACCGGCTGGCTTGCTGCCGGGCCATACGCCACCTGTACCGGATTATGACGGGCGTTAACCGTCACCTCCGCCTCCGGCTGCATGTAACGCAGCCGGATAACCAGGCGCGAACTGGTCAGGGGGCGCATTGCCTCCTCCTGCTGCCGCAGCCGTTCAAACAACGCCCGCAGGCAGGTATACAGTTGTTCCGAATCCTGAAAGAAAGGCATAAGACCCAACTGTAGGACAGTTTGCCAAACTATCCCCTCCATGTAGGACAATTTGTTACATTGTCCCGTCCAGTTGCACACATTTTGGACCACAGGCACAAACCCGCCGCCGACCTACTGCAAATGATAGAACTTTCCGCCAACTTTGGCAACAAACCGCGCAACGGCCTGATCCACCCATTGCCCTGTTTGGGAAGCACATGCTAAAATGCACATTATGTTGTCTTTAGTCATTCAAAATCACGGCGAGGCTGAAGCAGTCATGACTCCTGTTCCTGATTCTGCACTACTACAAGAAGCGCGCGAAAGAAGGCGCAGACAGCGGGTCGTTGCCAAACTCCGCCAGATTGCCCAGGTCGTGGGAGAAAGAAACGCCAACATGCCATCTGCAGCAGCAGCACAACTGGCTGATGAGGTTACCATTGTCAGGAACAAGAAAAATGCAACCTGCAACACTGGAACACGTTCGCTCACTTGTTGATCAATTGAGTCTGGATGACCTGTCCCGACTGCTGGAATATCTCCTACCACGCATTACCCATGTTATCGCTGCGGAGCCGTATGAAGCGCTGGATACAAGTGAATTACCCCAGGAGTGGCAAGCATTGTTCCGCACTGGCGACCGCATCGCCAACCTGGAATCCTCACCCACTGAAACGTTGACAAGAGCTATCACCTCGCCACGGCGATAGAAAATGTACACGATAGACGTCAGCGTTTGGGTATAGGCGTCAAAAAGAAAAAGTGCCGTCAAAACGCTGGTCAAGAGGTAATGATTACCATGGATCTGCCCGAACAAGTCCAGCAAGCCTTGAATCGAACCCCAGGAGAAATAGGGCGGGACGTCAGCCCTCATGCTCTACCAGTTGGGCAAGCTGTCGAGCGGCATGGCTGCGTAATTGGCGGGTGTGCCCCGCGTTGAGTTTCTCCATTTATGTGGCGAGTACGGCATCTCTGTTTTCCAATACACACCTGAGGAATTGGAAGCCGGGCTAAGTAACTGTCCGTAAATCACTTGGCGATTGGGGTTCGTAGTAACCGCTTTAGCGGTTTGGACGGCTAAAGCCGTTACTACGAACTTGTTTCTGGACAATTATTAATAAGGGAGACGGTAGCGCGGGCTTCCAGCCTGCAAAAAATGCGGGCAAGATGCCCACACTACCGACAAGACTCATTCGTCAGACATCCCCCAAACCGCCGCGGCGCGGGCCGGCAGATCGGTGGGCTGCCACGCCAGGCCGGCGCGCAGGGCGCGCCAGAGTTCCCCATTGGACAAAACCGCATACAGGTCTGGACCGATGGCTACCAACCGCTCCACCATGTGGCGGGGCCAGGGGGTGGGCATATTGGCGTCCGCCGCCTGCCAGGTACGCCCACCATCGCGGGTCTCTTCAATGCGCCCGCCGCGATCTACGTTGTCCGCCGGGCCGAAAATGATGTGATCCGCGTCGTGGGGATCCCACCAGGCGGCGCGGCAGTAGCAGGGGTAGAGGCAGCGCCACTGCGCGCCGCCGTCGTCGGAGCGGTACAAGCCGCCGCCCGTGACCGCCAGCACGCGGTCAGGCGACGACGGATGCGCTTCAATGGAATGCACATCCGGGTGCACCATGCCCGGCGCAGGCACGCTAAAGCGCGGGCGACCATCGCTGCCGGCAGCCAGGTTCCAGGTTTGACCGTTGTCGTGGGAAACGAGAATGCCGCCTACTTCCACGGCGGCATAGAGCCGCTGCCCGTGAATGGCAAAGCCGCGCACACAGCCCGCCTCCGGCGAATACGGCAGGAACCAACCATGCGCGTCGCGCAGGCGGGGCACTTCGGGCGCAGCGCGCCAGGTTTGGGCGCCGTCGTGGGAGAGGAAAATGCCGGCAGGCTCCGTCCCCGCCAGCTCAAAATCAGACACATCCGGGTGAAACGCCAGCCAGCGCACGTGCGCCAGCGCCAACCCGGCGCTGGCGGCAGCCCAGTTATCCCCCCCATCGTCTGAACGCCAGACGCCCTGGCGCGTGCCCGCCAGAATTACCCCTTCACGGGCAATCACGCTGGTCACTTCCAGACCGGAAAGTCCGCAGCGCCGCCAGGTCTGCGTCTCTTCTTGTATAAACAAACCGTCGTGGGTGGCTGCAAGTAATGTCATGGCATTATCCTTGAGGGTGGGCAAAACATCCGGGTCACATAAGGCGCTATTTGAAAATGCTGTCGCGGTGAGCCAGGCGATGGTAGACCATTTGCTGCACTTTGTGGCGCACCTGCTGGCTCATTTGCGTCACCAGCACCACGTCTGCAGCGGCGGCGGGGGCATACTCGGAAAGGGGCAGCGGTTCGCCAAAGTCAATGTACCATTTGGTGGGCAGCGGCAGCGCCCCCAGCAGCCCCAGCCAGGGAAAAGTGGGGGAAATGGGGAAGTAGGGAAAGCCCATCAGGCGAGCCAGCGTTTTCGATTTGTGCAGCGAAATGTATGTTTCTTCCGCGCCCACCACGGAAACGGGAATGATAGGCGCCTGCGTTTGCAGCGCGGCGCGCACAAAGCCGCCGCGACCAAAACGAGCCAGTTTGTAACGATCTTTGAACAGCTTGCCGCCGCCCTTAAACCCTTCGGGAAAAACCACCACCAGTTCATCCTGAGCCAACAGCCGGGCGGCGTTTTCTTCGTGCGCCAGCGTCTGCCCGGTTTTGTCAAACAGGATAGACACAAAAGGCAGGGTGGCAAACCAATCGGCATAGAGAGCGCGCACCAGCCGCTGCGAGGGATGTTCGGTAAGGATGGCGGCCTCAATCATGGCGGCGTCAAACGGGATTTGCCCGGAATGGTTGCTCACCAGCAGGCCGCGTCCATAGTCAGGCACGTGTTCCAGCCCGCTCGTTTCCACGCGCCAGTAAACGCTGTACATGAAAGCCAGGAACGGGCGCACGGCGTCCAGAAACTCCCAATCCAGCCCCCAGGGATCAGTTTCATATTCGCCCGTAAAACGGCGTTTGACCACACTGGCCTGGTATTGCAGCGAATAGTTCAGCATGTACCAGATGCCTTGCAGCGCTTCTTTGTCCAGCCCTTCTTCGCTGATGGCCCCCCGCAGTTGGCCCAGGATGCTGTCGGAATTGGGGGCGGGCAAAATACGGTCGAGACTCTGGCGCAGCCGTTCTGCCAGGGGGTTCTGCGCCAGCGTGGGCGGGCGGAAGCCCGGTCGCAGCTTCTGCAAACGTTCGATGAGGCCGTTTAGTTGGGTCACATATTGGCGCAACTGTTTGAGGTGTGGCTGGACGGCGCTGCCGGCAGGAGCAGGATCATCATTGGCGACGGGCACAGGAACCGGAGGGGCAGGGTTGGCCTGGGGCTGGTGCGTAAAGCAGTAAGCGGCGCCTGCCGCAGCGCGGCGGCGGCAGGGTTGGCCGGATCGGGTGATTCCCTGGCAGCGGCGTTCGCTTTCTGCGCTCATTCTCCGCTCTCCTCTTGCCGGCCATTGCGGCGATATTTCTCCAGCCATTGGCGCACCTGCTCCCCTTGAGCAATGGCCTGTTTAATGCCGGCAGCCAGCAGACGGTGTCCACTGCCGGCATCAAACGCCCGCAGCGCCTCATCAGCCATGATCGTCGGCGTAAACCCCAACACTTCGCTCATTTGCTCCGTATCCGCCACCCAGCGATACCGCACATAATCCAGCGGCAGCGGCGCGTACCGCTCCAGGTCGGGAGCCAGCGTCGCCACCCAATAAGCCAGGGCATGGGGTAGAACCACGGGAATCTTTTGCGCCAGCGCCAGCGCCCGCGTCAGCGGCATGGGCGGCGGCGCAGCTACGTTAAAGACGCCCGCCACATCTGCCAACACCGCATGAGCCAACGCCTCCACCACGTCATCTTCGTGGATAAATTGCAGCAGCGGATCAAAACCGAGCAGCACAGGCGCGCCGGCTTCATGCAGAAAGCGCGTCATAGGCGTATCCGCCGTGGGGCCAACGATGTTGGCAAAGCGCAGCACGGTGATGCGGGCGGCGGGATCGGTGTGATGGAACTTGCGGCAGAAATGTTCGATCTCCATCTGGTAGCGCACCGTGCCAAACTGGCGGCTGCCCCGCAGCGGGTGCGTCTCGCGCAAAAAAGCCGGGTTGTCGTGGTGCGCGCCATAGACGGCGGCGCTGCTCTTAACCACAATTTTGTGTACGCCTGCCTGGGCGCAAGCGCCAAACAGGTTGATCGTACCCATGACGTTAAAGTCGAAAGCAGCTTCGGTATGGGTCTGGCTGGGGCGAAAGTTTAAGTGGCAGACGGCGTCTACGCGCGCCGCAGTCAGGGTGTCTGCCAGGTTAGGCTGGCGCAGGTCGTTTTGGATATAGGTGATTCCCGGTAGGGAGGGCATGGCTGGGGGCGGCTCTCGATCTATGCCCACGACGCGCACGCCCGGCTCTGTCAGGAGCCGCTGCGCCAGGCGGCGGCCCCAGTAGCCGGTTACGCCTGTGATCAAAATGACTTGCGGTTCAGTCATGCACGTTCCTCGTTAAGAATAGTGGTGAGTAAAAAGTGAAGAGTGGTGAGTGGTCAGAAGGTGAAATGCGCATGGGAGCAGGTTCTTGGGGTTTTGAAGGTTTAAGTATGGGGTTCATAAGGGGGAGGGAAATCCCCCATCCCCCAACCCCCTTCCCCCAGGGGAAGGGGGCTTTTGGAGAGGGCGAGGGGCGCTGCGCGCCCTCGCCCTACATTACCCCTTCCTGGCAACCGAAATGAGCAGATCATTCTCGCCATATAGATACTCATCTAGATTTGCTGACCAATCAACTGGGCCATTTAAATTGAGGGAACGAGCTGTTTGCAGGAAAGAGGCGATTTCGTCTTCATCAGAGGTCAATGTCTCAATGATAATCTTTACCCGCGTATTTGGTTTGAGGGCAATGGGTTCGGCTGGGAAAAATACCTCACCATCGAAAACAGCTTCAATTGTTTTGATCATCGCTTTTCTCCACTATGGTTCTGTGAAGTATAACGCAGATACAAGTTTATTGGCGTGTTCTGGCTGCGGCGCGACGCCAAAGGATAAAGAGAAGGGTCAGGGCAAAGATTGTGAGCAGAGCAACGGCGGTCCAGGCGGCGGGCGGGGAAAGTTGGGGGGGCTGCATAGAGACAAAGGGTTGTTTGCGCATGACGCTAATGGGGCTGCTGCCTGCCGCTATGCTCTGATCTGTGTTTTGCCATCGGGCGTTATTCATGTGGTTGTTCCGTTGGGGCGCGCCCGGCATTCCTGCCAGACGCGCAAGAGTTCGGCAACGCCCCACGCCTGCGCCGGGCAGCCGCGCGGCGTGAACGGCGGATCGCCGTCAAAAATTTCGCTGATGCTGCCCACGCCATGATCCTGCAAATGGCGCAGCAGCGGCTGCAAATAAGCCAGCGCCTGCTGCGGGTCGCCATAAACGCGCAGGTGGGCGCTGACAAATGGGCCGATCAGCCAACTCCACACCGTGCCCTGGTGGTACGCCCCGTCGCGGGCATATCGGTCGCCGCCATAATGCCCTTGATAGTCAGCCGAGGCGGCAGCCAGGCTGCGTAACCCATGCGAAGTCAGCAGATAGCGGGCGCATACGTCTACCACCGCCTTTTGCTGCGCTGCCGGCAGCGGGCTGTGCGGCAGGGAGACCGCCAGAAGTTGGTTGGGACGCAGCGCACTATCCCCACCAGATGGGCCATCTATCACATCATAACAGCAGCCGTTGGCGCTGTCCCAGAATCGAGCAAAGCTGGCGCGCACACGTTCAGCCTGGACGTGGTAAGGGGCGGCGTCCAGCCCCAGGCGGCGGCATAAGTCCGCCATCACCTGCAGGGCATTGTACCAGAGGGCGTTGATCTCTACCGGTTTGCCGATACGGGGGGTGACCACCCAATTATCCACTTTGGCGTCCATCCAGGTCAACTGCACGCCTGCTTCGCCGGCATACAACAGCCCGTCGGCAGGGTCTACGTGAATCTGGTAGCGCGCGCCTTGTATATGGCAGGCAATAATGTCCGCCAGTACAGGCTGCAGCTCGTGCGCCAGAGCCAGGTCGCCGGTTGCGGACACATAGGCGCGGAGGGCCTCGAAATACCACAAAGTGGCGTCCACAGTATTGTATTCGGGCTGTTCGCCGGCGTCGGGGAAGCGATTGGGCAACATTCCCTGGGACACAAAGTGGGCAAAGGTGCGCAGGATTTTGGCGGCGTCGCCCGCCCGCCCGGTGGTCAACGTCAGCCCCGGCAGGGCAATCATCGTATCCCGCCCCCAATCACTGAACCAGGGGTAGCCAGCGATAATGGAGCGACCATCGGCGTCGCCAGGGGCGGCGCGGCGCACAATGAACTGATCCGCCGCCAGCACCAACTGCCGCCAGGCGGGATCGTCATTGACTGCCGCCTGCCGGCAAAGCGCAGCTTCATACGCCTGGCGCGCCGCCAGGGCTGCTGCTCCATCCAGGTTGGGGGCAGCTTCGGCGCTGGCTACGATTGTAGCCGATTCGCCCGGCTGCAAGTTGATCTCAAATGTGCCCGGATACAAATGGTCTTCAGCCACGTCGCTAAAGCCGCGATACTCTTCCAGGCTGAGGAAGAAATCTTCATACCAGTACCAGTCTGCTTCGGGCCATACTTTGCCGCCGTCGCAGAACAGATAGAGGGGGGCGGCGGCGGGGTGCGCTGTTATCTTCATGCCGGCAGCGTGCAGCGGCTCTATTTCCGCCTCCCAATCGCCGGCAATGGTGGTGGCGTGGTAGTCGCGGTAGTTCACGAACGCTTTGACGTACATTTTGATGGGCGACAGCCCGCGGGCCAGAGTGTAGCGGATGCAGGTGGTGTTTTCGCCGGGCGGCATCCAGACGCGCTTTTGCAGCAGGGCGTCCGCCAGGGCATACGTCCAGACGGGGATTGTGCCTTCCAGGTGAAAACGTTCCAGGTAGTGATAGCCGTCTGGCTCAACGCTGCCGCTAGCCCAGCGGTTGTTGTGTATTTTGTAGTCGCGGCCCTGGTAGGCGACGGTTTCATCCAGTTTCGCCAGCATCAGGGTACGCCCCAGCGGGGGTTTCAGGGCGGCGATGAGTAGACCATGGTAGCGGCGGGTGAGCGTGCCGGCAACTGTGCCCATAGCAAACCCGCCAATTCCGTTGGTCACCAACCATTCCCGCCGCTCCGCCGCCGCCAGGACGCCGCACACTTCCCGTCCAAAATCCAGCATTTAGCCCTCCGCGCCTATGGTCTGCTGCCTGATGGCTTCCACTGCGCCCGGATTCGCCAGGGAGGAGAGGTCGCCCGCATTTTCGCCCAGATAAGCAGCTTTGATCACCCGTCGCATTACTTTGGCGCTGCGCGTTTTGGGCAGATCCGGCACAAACAGGATGTCCTGGGGCTGCAGCGGCTTGCCTAATTCTTGCCCCACCCAGGCGCGTAGGGCATCCGCCAATTCGGGGGTGGGGTCTGCGTCTGGCGTCAGCACGCAAAAGACGACAACTACCTGACCTTTCAGTTCATCGGGGATGCCAATGGCTGCGGCTTCGACCACCGCCGGATGATTGACCAGGACAGATTCTACTTCAGCGGGGCCAACCC
>JAGVTM010000245.1 GCA_019136785.1 Chloroflexota bacterium
TCTTCGGGGGTGGTGATTTCGCCGGCAGCCTGGGCTTCTTCGATGAGGCGCAGCAGGCGGCCTACTTCGGGGCTGCTGGGCAGATGGAGGGCTTGCATCAGTTGGCGACCATTGAGCAGGGGGGTAGGTCGGACGTTTTGGGCGAACTGTTGGAAGTAAAAGGCATAAAGCTGGGAAACGACCTGTAACAGGCGCTCGCCCGCTTCCTGGCCCGTTTCCAGGTGGCCGGGGGGGCCGTCATAGGTGGCCAGGTGGTCGGCGAGGGAGAGGAGGCAAATGTCCAGGCCGGCATTTTCCATCTCGCGAAAGAAGCGATAGGCGGCGCGGCGGCTGACGGTTCCTTGCTGGCTAAACAGCAAGGGGCGCATGTGACCGGCGACGATGGTTTGAATGTGGGCGATGGCTTCGTTGCTGAAGCGCAGGTGGCGCAGGCGGGGTTCCAGGAGCGCCGCGCCCACTTTGTCGTGGTCGAAGAAGCGAATGCGCCCATTGGCTTCGACGGTGCGGGTGGGGGCTTTGCCGGCATCGTGCCACAAAGCGGCAGTCCGCAGTGTCAGTATCCCGTTCATTCCACCCGTAATAGGCCGCGCCAGGTGGGTTTGCAGGCTGCCGGCATAAGGCGCCAGCGCTGTTTGCGCTTGCTGCAAAAAGGTTTGCGCTGTTGGCGGCAAATCTGCGATGGGCTGCTGCTGGACGATGGCTTCTTCCACCACAACCAGCCAGCGCAGCACGCGGATGGTGTGCGCCAGGACGGGTTCGTGGTGGGGTAGAGATTGGGTCACGTCGCTCAGGGCGGCAATTTCGGGCAGGATGGGGGGCAGCAAATGCAGTTCGGAGAGGAGGGCAATGGCCTGGTCAGGGGCGTCTGTTTTCAGGCATTTGAGCAGTTCGTCGCGCACTCGTTCGGGGGAGATAGCGTCCAGCAGCGGGGCGGCCTGACGGGCGGCGGCGGCGGTGTCCGGCTCAATCTGGAAGTGAAAGCGCACAGCCAGGCGGGCGGCGCGCACGGCGCGGATAGGGTCATCGAGCAGGGCGTGGGGCGAGGTCTGGCGCAAAATGCCGGCAGCCAGGTCTGCCTGCCCGCCCAGAGGATCAATGATGCTGGCGCTGGTTTGGGCGGATGCCGGCAAAGCCATGGCGTTAATCGTAAAGTCCCGGTCGCGCAGGTCAGCGACTATGTCGGCGCCGCGAAAGCAGGCGAAATCCAGCATTGTTTTCTCGTCAGCCAGCATGACTCGTCCGGTGTCCCGCTTCTTGTCCAGCACGTAGGCGGGCCAGCCCAGCGCATCGCCGATGCGGAAGGCCAGCTTAATGCCACCGTGGGGGACGACAAAATCCAGATCGTGCGAAACACGCCCTAACAGGGCGTCGCGCACGGCGCCGCCTACCAGGTAGACAGGCATATCTTGCGCGTACAGCACGCGGCGTAACTGGTCTAGCAAAGGGGACAGCGCCAGCGGCTGGCCTGCGGGCGGCTCGACATAGCGCAGTGTGAAGCGTTCCCGTGGCCGGTTATAGCGCGCCTGGTGCGCGGCCGCGTCCGGCGATATGCCTACGCCTGCCACCTGGCCGTCAGCGACCAGGGCTACCCAGCATCCGTAATAAGCATTCAAGTTAGAAAGGGTTCCCATGTAGATGATCGGCTATAAGACTGTTGGGTGGACAACCCAGGCGCGGCTGTTCTCATGATCAGGCAGCTTGCTATAACAGGTGGGCAAAGACAGATGGTTTCAGGACGGCAATAAAGGGTAAATTACGATATTCTTCGGCGAAATCGAGACCGTAGCCAACCACAAACTTGTCGGGAATGTCAAAACCCAGGTAGTGGACGGGCACTTCTACCTCGCGGCGCGATGGTTTGTTGAGCAGGGTGCATATGCGCAGCGAGGCGGGCTGGCGGGCTAACAGGGTGCGGTGCATGTAAGCCAGGGTGCGCCCGCTGTCTATGATGTCTTCCACAATCAGGACGTGGCGGTTGGTGATGTCTTGCTTCAGGTCCATGATGATTTGCACCGCGCCGCTGCTGGTTGTTCCGCTGCCGTAACTGGAGATAGCCATAAAGTCCACGTGATGCGGATGCTGCAAGGCGCGGCTGAGGTCTGCCAGGAAGATAAAGGCGCCTTTGAGCACACAGATGAGGAGCAGATCGTCGCTGCCGGCATAA
>JAGVTM010000382.1 GCA_019136785.1 Chloroflexota bacterium
CAACAAGTAGTGCTCCGTGTCAACCTGGGTGTGGCCGTATCGTTGTACTATTTCCACAGAACGGGCGGCAGCGTCTTGCGCTCGTTCTGTAAATCTGTCATATCGCATTGTGTCAAACCTCGCTTTGTGCGGTAGCGCTGTACTTAATCGTGGTAGGTGTCAGCCCCGCCGTAGGCGGGGCTGACACCCATTTTATGGGCAATTTTGGGCGCTTCTGCGCCCAAAATTGCCCGTCACCAATGCCGCCGGGCGATGCGGGGCTGCTCGCCGAAGCGCTCGCTTTGCGGGGCCGGTAGATGGTTAAAGAGATCACCACGATTGACTGGGGTGTCACCCACCCAAAATTGCCCGGCGCCGATGCCGCCGGACGATGCGTCCGCGCCCACTTTCTGGGGACGATAGGCGGCTAAAGAGATCTCTACGATTTACTGGGGTATTACCCTTTGTGCGCTCTGCAGTTAGAAAAGACAAAAAAACAACAAGGCAGCCGCAGCTGCCACTTAAAGTACCATATTAACGCATGAAGGTAGGAATCGCATAAGAAAGGCGGGTATGAATGTTAGAGAATACGAATTCCTTCATCTTCGTACCCATCCCCCCAGGCCAGAATTTTGTGTGGCGTGATCTCTACCAGCCGCCAGTCGTCGCTGGCGTCGGCTTGGAAGTCCCACTCGTATTTGTGGACGAAATGTTCGGCTACTTCGGCGATGGTGCGCTGGTTGGCAGCGTGGGCTTCGCCCTCCAATAAGACGACGTTGTAGGGATCGGCCAGGGAGAGGGTGACGTTTTGATTGTAGCGCAGGTTGGTGTATTTCTGGCTGTAGCTGCTGGTAGCCAGATAGATTTTCTCGTTGTGCCAGACAAACCAGACGGGGACCAGGTGAGGGCGGCCATCATGGCGCACTGTCGCCAGCCAGATGGTCGCTTCGCGCCCCAAGCGGGCTTCAATGGCACGCCAGCGATCGAGGTTACGTCTAAGGGGAGAAGGGCGCATGATAATCCAATATCTCTCGTGATGATCGGATTATACTCAGTATTTAACCTAAGTTGCTACTATCAGCGAAAACCGGTTGAAAATACATTAGCACGGCGCTTAATCGTGGTGGGTGTCAGCCCCGCCTGCGGCGGCAGCCCCACCTGCGGTGGCAGCCCCACCTGCGGTGGGGGCTGACGCCCATTTTTATGGGCAATTTTTGGCGCATATGCGCCAAAAATTGCCCGGCGCCGATATTTTGCCCTTTCACCTGGAATGACAAGGGTAGCGGCAAGTTGAGGGGGATTCCGCGTTTCACTCGGAATGAGTGTGAAAAGGGGTCAGCCATTCAGGGATAACGCGCCATTGGCTGTCCAGTGAAGTCCGGTGGTGACCAGGGAGGTTTGCAGCAGTTGTTGCGCCAGGATGGCAAAGGTGTGGGCGTCGCCGGTGGTGTACGCCTGAACAGCGCCAGAGCCGCTGGCAGTGAGGGCATTATGGCTTTGCAGCACCCGTTTTACCTGCCGCGCGACGGCTGGGGCGGGATCAATAATGGTTACGTCTGGCCCGACGATGGTTTGCAGCAGGGGCAGGACAAAGGGGTAGTGGGTGCAGCCGAGAATGAGGGTGTCAATGCCGGCAGCCAGCATAGGCGATAGCAGTTCTTGCAGGAGAACGGCGGTAGCCGCGCTTTCTGTTTGACCGGCTTCGATTAGTTCGACCAGACCGCGACAGGGGTTCTGATAAAGCTGCACATCCTGGGCGAAGCGGTGCATCAGGCTGGCATAGCGCTGGCTCTCAAAAGTGCCGGCAGTCGCCATGACGCCCACTTTACCGCTGCGAGTGGCCGCCGCCCCCATTTTGACGGCAGGCTCCATGCCCACGAAAGGAACGTCGGGAAAGGTCTGGCGCAGATCGGTCAGGGCGGCGGCAGAAGCGGTATTACAGGCGACGACAATGAGTTTCGCGCCTTGGGCCAGCAAAAAGCGGGTAATGCTGCGACTAAAAGCCTGGACCTCGGCGGCCGGACGCGGTCCGTAAGGGACGTGGGCCTGGTCGGCTACGTAAATAAGGTTCTCTTGCGGCAGCAAGGTCTGCACGTGACGCAGCACAGACAGTCCGCCTACGCCTGAATCAAGAAGACCTATGGAGTCCATACTATCCTGGCGGTGAGCGCGGGCAGCGCATTGCACCTGTGGCGTCAGGTCAGGGTCAAAAGGGCGGCTTCGGCTGGATGGGCAGCGCCGTTGCCGGAGCCAGGCTGGCGACGTTCGCCGGCGGCTGCTTTGACCAGACCCGTGAACAAGCCTAACATAGCCGGGTCATCTGCTATCAAGTTTTCGGGGTGCCATTGCACGGCAACGGCATATGGGTGACCGGGGAGTTCGACGCCTTCGATCAGGCCATCCGGGGCCATGGCGGTGGCCCGCAGGCTGGCAGCCAGATGGCGGATACCCTGGTGGTGCAAACTGTTTACCCAGGTGTGGCTGCGCCCAATCTGGCGACTGAGGAGCGAGTCGGGCTGCAATGTGACGGCGTGCGCCAGGTGGTTGCGCGGGCGAATCAGGTTATAGTCGTGGGTTATGGCGTCAGGCATGAACACCTTCACGTCTTCCCACAGTGTGCCGCCCAGAGCTACATTGGTAATTTGCAGACCGCGACAGATTGCCAGCATGGGCTTCTGTTGCGCTGCCGCCTGGCGCGCCAGGAAAAGCTCAACCCGATCCCGATCTGGATCAATGCCGTACATGGTCACATGATGCTGCCCCTGGTATTGCGCTGCTTCGATGTCACCGCCGCCTGGTATGAGCAGACCATCTACACGGGCTAATAGGGCGGACAGTTCTGCCTCCGTTAAGCCCAGAGGGATCATGACGGGCAGCCCCCCGGCCAGTCGGATCGCCTCAATGTAAGCGGGCATCAAGCCATACAGGTCAATTGGCGGCGACTGTCCCGCAGTTTTGCGATACGTGGTGCAGCCAATTAACGGTTTAGGGTTCATGCAGGTTTTCTCCGCGAAGATGGTAGGATCAGGTGTGGTTACCAGAAAGCAAAAAGGGTGAAAGTTATCACTTTCACCCAGAAAGAAATCGTACAAGTTCCAGGATGTCCCTGAGGCCCGATCAGCGGGGCCTTTTTTCGCGCAGACGGGCGGACTTTCCTGTGCGGCTGCGCAGATAGTAAAGCTGCGCGCGGCGGACGTGGGCGCTGCGATGGACTTCGATCTTCTCAATCAATGGCGAACGCAGCAAGAAGGAGCGGTCAACGCCAATGCCGTTGCTGGCAATGCGGCGGACGGTGAAGTTGGCATTGTTGCCGCTGTTGCGTAAGCGGGTAATGGTACCGCGGACAAGCTGAATACGCTCGCGTTTTCCTTCTACAATGCGCAGATGGACGGTGACATTGTCGCCGGGGCGAATCTGCGGAATATTTTTGTTGGGGGCTGTGTCAAAAGCTTTCAAAAGTACGTCAGACATGGGATTAGCCTTTCAAGTCAGGTTCTCTTCGCAAAAAAATAGTCCACCCAGAGGCAGGACTATGGGATGAAATGATAGCACGGGGCAGAGGAACTGGCAAGAATTTAATTTAAGCGGGGTAACTATTCACCGTAAAGACGCAAAGAACGCGAAGATAAAGAGAAAACTTTGCGGCTTTCACGTTCTTCGCAGTCAAGTTCCAGAGAGATTGTATAGTTACTAAGCGGGTACTATAGTGCGAAGCAACGTGTTATTGGATTGTCAGGGCGACGAATCGTTAACTCAGCACCAGGTTCAGCACAATCAACAGGGTGAACATGGCGGCGGCCAGGATGAAGACGCGGCGCAAATCGCGGGCCACGTAGGCGTATTCCTCTTTTAGCTCTTCTACGGTTACGACCTGGCGAACGGGAGCGTCACGACGGGGCATGACGCGACGGCCGCCGGCGGCGCTGCCGGCAGCGCTGCTGCTGGTTGGGCGCGGGGTGGGGCGCACCGGGGCGGACGGAACAACTTTTTCTTCTGGGGCGGCTGCGTCAGCCGTTTCGGGCGTTGTGGGACGCCGCACACGGCGCACTTTTTTGCTCATCATTACCTCTCATCTAAAGGCAACCTCACGCGGAGACGCGGAGGGCGCGGCGAAAAATTTCTGCTTTGGTTCCCACACAAGGATGTGCAGGTTGCGGGCTTTCGTTCTAACCCGCATTGTCTTCGTCTGCCAGGTCGGCAAAGACGACAATTCGTTTATCGTTGACCAGATAGGGGTAGCAGGAGATCAGGGTGGCGCTGGGGTAATCGGTGGGGGCCATGACGGCGACGTCGGTGGGCGCGACCACGTCAATTTTGCGCACCACGTAGCGATATGCCTGCCGCTCCGTGGAAATGATGATTTCGTCTCCAGGTTTTAGTCTGTCCAGATGGCGGAAAATCTCGCCGTAAATGTCGTTGTGCGCCGACAGCACCAGGTTTCCCACCTGCCCAGGCTGGGCTGACCCAATGTGTTGGCCGACGCCTTTCTTCAACTGTTCCCAATCATCCCCCTGGACGATGGGTTTGTCAATATTTAACGCGGGAATTTGCAGCCGGCGCGCCTGTTCTGGCCCAGGGGTGGGGATGGGGGGCGGAGCATAGGCGTTGATAATGGGCAGCAGGTGGTCGGGAATATTGCCGGCTTCGCCCGGTTCGGGGGGACGGCCTTCAACTGGGGGTTTGTGTCCGCTGGGCAAGATGGCCACGCCGATGATGGGCGTGGGGGTCAGGGTAGGCAGCGCCAATTCCTGGCTTTCTTGATTTTGCAATTGAGCCAGTTCCTGGTTGAGTTCCTGGCGAGTGTCCAGGAAACTCAAGACGAGGAAAATAAAGGCTAGAAAGGCGCCGATTTCCACCAGGATCAACGTTTTGTCAAAAACCCAACGCAGATTGAGCCGGCGAGGGGGAGCGGGCGCAGCGGGGGTGGCGCCGTTGGGGGCGACGACGTAGTGGCGCAAGGCGCCGGCAGCGGTGGGAGCGTCGGTGAGTAGGGGGGGCGGGTCGGGATTGGGAGGGGGCATGCCGGCAACTTCGACGACTCTGCCGGCATTCTTCAACCGCCGCAGCCGCAGCCGGCGCTGGTCGTGCTTCTTCCGATACAGGATTTGCTCCAATTCGGTCACGCTCAATTCATCTACGCGGCGACGATCACGCTCCAATTCAGCAATCCTTTGACAAATAGATAGTCTCACGCGGAGACGCGGAGGGCGCGGAGAGTTGTGGGACAAACTGTTGGTTTGTCCGCCCAATTCAACCTTATCTACCCATCCGGTCTGGGGCAGCCACGGCAAAAACCTCCCGCTCAAAGAACCAGCGGAAGGGGGGGACGCCAAAGGCAATCTGGCGCAGGGCAGCCATGAGGAAGTTTTCGCGGCGATTTTGGGGCGGCGAATCCAGCCAGACCTTGCCGCGAAAGCCAGCCGCCAGCAACGCCTGGCGTAAACTGCGCAGGTCTTGCTCGTTCACGTGCACGTCTTGATTGACAGGCGTGATGGCGCGCGGGTCTTTGGGGTAACTTTTTCCCTGCCCCATAAAGGTGCGCACGGCGCGTACCAGGGGGTAGGCGTATTGGTCGTACCAGCGGTTGGGGGCGGTGTGAATGATAAACTTGCCCTCTGGCTTGAGCACGCGCCGCACTTCCAGCATGGCGGCGTGCAGTTCCCAGGGGTAGAGGTGCTCCACGACATCGAACATGAGGACGCGGTCGAAATAGGCGTCGGGAAAAGGCAGCCGCTTGGCGTCGGCGCGGCAAACGCCGGCGGGCGTGCCGGCATATTTGCTGCCTTGCAGCGCCCGCGCTTCGCCGGCAATGGCTTGCAGCGTCATGCGCGCAGCTACTGCGGCGTAATCCATGCCATACGCCTCGACGCCCAGGCGCATACAATGGCGCACAATTTCGCCGCGCCCGCAGCCCACGTCCAGGAGCTTCATGCCTGGCGTCACCTCGGCTACGGTGAACGCTTCATGCAAACGCCGCGACAGATGCTTGCCCTCTGATTCCAGAAAAATATCATACCCTTCGCAGGCGGTCAGGAAATATTCTTCCGTATAGAGTGTGGATGGCAGCGATTTTAGTTCGGGGTCATCTTGCCTGTTCATCGCTGCGCATTATAAAACAGGGGGGAGTGAGCGTCAAAGAAGTTGGCGTCTGACCCGGTTTGACGCCATCCTGATGATGGGTAACAATTTCAGTCTGATGGTCAATCCACGGTGGGTGGTAGCGCTGCACTTAATCGTGGTGGGTGTCAGCCCCCGCCGTAGGCGGGGGCTGACACCCATTTTTATGGGCAATTTTGGGCGCAGACGCGCCCAAAATTGCCCGTGGCTGATGCCGCCGGACGATGCGGGGTTGCTCGCCGAAGCGCTCGCTTTGCGGGGCCGGTAGGCGGTTAAAGATCTCACCCACGATTTACTGGGGTGTTACCGCGCCCAAAATTGCCCATCGCGGATGCCTTTTTGCTGGCTTTGGGGAGCCGGTAGGCGGTTAAAGAGATCACCACGATTTACTGGGGTGTTACCTGTACCTGAAATATAGTAGAACTTTTCTGATAATCCTGCGTAATGCAGGATAGGACGTCAGGAGAGAACAAGTTGAACGAGGAACAACTGTGGTTGGAACACGCGCGTCGGGGCGACAAGGCGGCTTTTGGCAAGCTGATTGAAGCCTACCAGACGCCAGTGTACAACCTGGCTTATCGGATGCTAAATAATTCGGCGGAGGCGGAGGAAGCGGCGCAGGAAGCGTTCATTCGCGCTTACACCCGCCTGGACAGCTATAACCCGGCGCACAAGTTCAGCACGTGGATGCTGTCTATCACGTCAAACTATTGCATTGACTTGATCCGCAAACGCCGCGCGGTTTTGCTTTCGATTGACGAACCCTTGCCCGCCCACCCGGCGCTGCAAACGGACACAGCCAAAGCGCCAGAACGGCAGATGGTGATGGATGAGCAGCAGCAAATGGTGCAGACCTTATTAGCCGAATTACCTGAGGACTATCGCCAGGCGGTGGTGCTGCGCTACTGGTATGAAATGTCTTACGAAGAGATTGCCGAGAGTATGCAGACGACAGTAAGCGCCATTAAGTCCCGTCTGTTTCGGGCGCGCCGCCAACTGGCGGAAGTGGGCATGGCTATGGGATTAGCCCCAGAAGCAGAAATGGCGTGAGAGGGGCGGGCAAACCTGCCAGGTCGCCGAAAGAATGGCTACGGATGCGGGAAGGAAAAGAGATATGATGAATGGTGACGAGAGAATTTACGCAATGATGATGGAGGCGCTCGATGGTGAGCTGACAGCAGCCGGTTGGCTGGAACTGGAAGCTGACCTGCGCGCGCGTCCTGATCTGGCGCGGGAATGGCGACTGCTGCAAAGCATTGACGCGCTGCTGCGAGAAACGCCAGCGCTGGCGCCAGCGGCAGATTTTGTGCAGCGCACGTTGGTACGCCTGCCAGATAGCCGGCAGCGCGTCTGGGCGCTAGCCGTCGCTTATCTTTTGCTGCTGGTGGGCGGTCTGCTGCCGCTAGGAGCCATTATCTGGTTTGTAACAGCGTTCGGGGATGCGTTGGTTCAGCCTGGCCTGTGGCGTGGTCTGGCGCATACGTTGTCAGCGATAGTGAATGTGGCCCAGACGGTCTTGTCTGGACTATGGCAAGTGCTGGCAGCTCTGGGACGGCAAGCCAGCGAGCAGCCAGGCGTTTGGGGCTGGCTGTTTGTCATGCTTGGTCTGGTGATGCTGTGGCGTGGCGTTTACCAACAACTCATGCGACCGTCGTCTGATTGGACTTCTGAGCGCGCTTGAGACGAGGGAGTAGATAATGATGAAACGATTGAGCGTAGCGTTGGCGCTGTTTTTCATTTTAGTTGTGCCGGGCGTGGTCTGGGCTGCCCCTGCTTTCAGCCCCATTGTGATTGAGGCAGATGAAATCGTCAACAAGGATTTGCAGCTTTTCAGCGACAGCCTGACGATTGAAGCGGGGGCCATTGTGAATGGCAATATTACGGTAGTAGGCGGCAACGCGGACATTGCCGGCAGCGTCAATGGCGACATTACGGTGATGGGCGGGAGTGTGACGCTGGATGGCCCGGTGGCTGGTAATTTGACCATCTTTGGCGGCAACCTGGATCTGGGCGCGAACGCCGACCTGAAAGGGGAGTGCGTTACCCTGGGCGGCAACGTGACGGCGACTGACGGCGCGGGCATTAACTGCACCAGCACCCGCAATCTTCCGTTTCCGTTTTTAGGCACGGTTCCGCCGTCGCCGCCTGTGGTGGATAATGGCAGCGCAGAAATAGGCGACGCTGCCTCCGCCGGCCGATTTGCCGGCTTGTTGGGGCGCACGCTGCTGTTAAGCGGTCTGGCCTGGCTGGTGGCGTCTGTCTGGCCCGCGCACCTGGCGCAGGTGAAAAAGGCGGCGCAGGAGCGCACCGCCGCCAGCGGCGTCGTGGGCTTGTTGACCACCGCGGCAGTGGCCTCACTGGGGGCGATCATTGCCATTATCTCCACGCTGCTGGTCATCATTTGCGTGGGGCTGTTGGGCTACCCGGTGTTGTTTGCCATGGGGGTGTTGTTTGCCCTGGCCGGGGCGTTAGGCTGGATAGCGGTGGGCAGTATCCTGGGTCAACGGCTGCTGCACAACAGCGATATGAAAGGGAACCGGCTGGTGAATACCACCGTTGCCGGCACAGCCCTGCTCACGTTTGGTCTGGGCTTGCTGCAACTGCTGCCGGCATTCCTGATTGTGCCCATTCTGGCCGGGCTGGCTACTTTTGTGGTCTTTAGCGTGGGACTGGGCGCAGCCACCCTGACGTTGTTTGGGCGACACCCGTATCCGGCGGAGGCGGCGGCTGCCGGCAGCAGGAAGATAGACGACGTGCTGGCGACGCTGCCAGAAAAGTAAAGAATTGTCTTATTCGTAGGTTGAGCTTCCCGAAGCCCTGTGTTGCCCTCGACAGGCTCAGGCAACGGGCTGAGTAGCTGCCGAGGTTTGCCGATTTAGCAAAGGGCGGGTTTTTACACCCGCCCTTTTTTGTTAGGCCAACTCCATTGCTGGGGCTTTGCCGTCCAGCTTGCGCGCCAGTTGGCCTGTCAGGTGACCAGAAACCATGCGCACCCAGACGGGGCCCGCTACCCCCAGAATAATCGGGCCGCAAATGGTGATAATGGAAACGCTGGCAACCACACTGACCACCAGGTTAGCCAGGATAATGCCCAGAACGATCATAGCCAAGTCGCCCATGTTGTCGCGCACCATGCCCCAGATTTCGCCAAAACGGAAGCAGGCGGAGAGATCATTGGTGCGCACGTATTGGACGTTAATGATGGGCGCGATGAAGGCATAAGCCAGACCGAGCAAAATGAGCAGACAAGAGAGCAGCAGCCAGATAATGAAGGCGGTACCCGCCAGCGCTGCTGCCAGGTCTTCACTGCCGCCGCTAAATGCCGGCAGCACAAACACGCTCAAACTGATGCACATCAACAGCAGCAGCGGCAGGGCGTATACCAGTTTAGCCAGGAATAGATAGGCCCCATCCTTGAAAAAGCCGCTCCAGTCTTCCCATGCCGGCAGCGGATTCTCCACCCCCTTGATCACGTTGCGCGTGATGGCAATTTCGTATCCATACAACAGCAGCAGCGGCACCATCAACAAAAACGGAGATAGCAGCACAACCAACGATCCGATGGCGATCTTAGCCAACCACTGCTGAT
>JAGVTM010000544.1 GCA_019136785.1 Chloroflexota bacterium
GGCTCGTTGGATTTGCGCCATCCAATTGTGGCAGAGATGCACAACTGGGGGCCATACAACATTTCTGGGCCCCTCAAGGTGCTGCAGTTGCCGGCAAACTACGATTTCAAGTCACTGCGCCTGACGCCAGCGCAAACGCGAGCCAGGTTGGAAACGTTTGGTCACCAAAACGTGGTCGCTTTCCAGACGCGCAACCCCTTGCACCGCGTGCATGAAGAACTCACCAAGCGCGCCTCTCAGGAAGTGGACGGCGTCCTGCTGCTGCACCCGGTGGTGGGTATGACCAAACCCGGTGACGTTGACCATTACACCCGTGTGCGTACTTATAAGGCGCTGGCTAATCACTACTACGATCCGGACCGCATTCTGTTGTCGCTGCTGCCTCTGGCTATGCGTATGGGCGGCCCGCGCGAGGCGCTGTGGCACGCCATTATCCGGCGCAACTATGGCGCAAACCACTTGATTGTGGGACGAGACCATGCCGGGCCGGGTAAGGATTCTCAGGGCAAACCGTTTTATGGGCCGTATGACGCGCAAATGTTGGTGGAGCAATACAGCGACGAAATTGGCGTCAAGGTAATGCCGTTCCGCATGTTGGTCTATCTGCCTGATGAAGCGCGGTATGAGGAAGAGACGAAAGTGCCGGCAGATACCCGCATCGCCTCTATCTCCGGCACCCAGGTACGTGAAGATTATCTGCAAAAGGGCCGCCAGTTGCCCGACTGGTTCACCCGCCCCGAAGTGGCCCAAATCCTGGGTGAAGCGTACCCGCCGCGCCACCGCCAGGGAGCCTGCATCTGGTTCACCGGTCTGGCTGGCTCTGGCAAATCCACCAACGCCTACGTGCTGACCTCCAGGCTGCAAGAGTATGGTCGCCAGGTTACCCTGTTGGATGGCGACGTGGTGCGTACACACTTCTCCCAAGAACTTGGCTTCTCCAAAGAAGATCGGGATATGAACGTGCGCCGCATGGGCTACGTGGCGGCGGAAATCGTGCGCCACGGCGGCATTGCCGTCTGCGCCGCGGTCAGTCCGTATCGCGCCACGCGCAACATCATCCGCAGCATGGTCGGCGAGAACTACGTTGAAGTCTTTGTAGACACGCCGCTGGAAGTATGCGAGCAGCGAGACGCCAAAGGGCTTTACGCGCGCGCCCGTCGCGGTGAAATCACTGGCTTCACCGGTGTAGATGCGCCCTATGAGACGCCCCAACATCCAGAACTGGTGCTGGATACGATTCAGGCTACCGCCGAAGAAAATGCACACCGGATAGTTAACTACTTGTTTGCCCGCGGCTTTTTGCGCGACGAACAGCCGTATGACAACGAAAATTAAAAGCGAGGTTTTTTGATTTATGACGCAACAAGGTTTCGTCTTGTGGATGACAGGACTATCGGGCGCTGGTAAGACCACCATTGCCCTGATTTTGGAAAAAGAATTGCATGCGCGGGGAGTCAAGATTGAGCGGCTAGACGGCGACGTGGTGCGCGAAAGCCTGACCAGCGATCTGGGCTTCTCTGCCGAAGACCGGCGGAAAAACATTGAACGGGTCACCTTTGTGGCCAAGCTGCTGTCCCGTAACGGCGTCGGCTGCGTCTGCTCTTTCATTTCTCCTTATCAATCGGTGCGCGACCACGTGCGAGAGCAAACGACTAACTTCCTGGAAGTGTTTATTGACGCCCCCCTGGAAGTGGTGATGCAGCGAGATGTGAAGGGACTGTACAAGAAAGCCATTGCTGGCGAGATTCCCAACTTCACAGGCATCTCCGATCCCTTTGAAGCGCCCGCCAATCCTGAGATTCACATTCGCACCGACCTGGAAACGCCACAGGAAAGCGCCAACAAAATCATCGCTTACCTGGAAAAAGCCCACCTTATTGATTAGCCAGCAGCCACGTTTTGAGGAGTTCGCGTCTGAGATAGCGAACTCCTCAAAACAATCGCGGCATCATCGAACTGCCGTCTTAACCGCCAGTCGTTCATCCAATACTGCCTTCCCCACGATGAATATTCAAACCGCTCTGGCTGAAGGACAGGCAGCTCTGTCACATTCGGCCACCCCGGCTGTGGACGCCCGCCTGCTGTTGGGCCATGTCTTGGACGCCAACCATGCCTACCTGATAGCCCACAGCGAACAACTGCTGACGCCTGACCAGCAAAC
>JAGVTM010000630.1 GCA_019136785.1 Chloroflexota bacterium
GGCGTCGGCGTCGCCAAAGGGAACGGTCACAAAGCCGGGTGTGAAGGGGCCAAAATCCTGCTTATACTGCGGTTCGCTGGAGAAACCCACGATGGTGACGGTTCTGCCGGCAAAGTTGCCGGCGCAAACGATGATCTCTGCCTGATCTGCCGGCACGCCCTTCACCTGATACCCCCACTTGCGGGCGGCTTTCAGGGCGGTTTCCACCGCTTCTGCGCCTGTATTCATGGGCAGCGCCATCTCGTATCCCGTTAACTGGCACAACTCCTGCAAGAATGGCCCCATCTGATCATTGCGAAACGCGCGCGAAGTAAGCGTGACCCGCTCCAGTTGGGCTACCGCTGCTTCCTTGATTTTGGGGTGGCAGTGCCCCTGATTAACGGCGGAGTAAGCGCTGAGGCAGTCCAGATATTTGTGACCGTCCACATCATAGACCCATGCCCCTTCGCCCCGCGCAATGACAACGTCGAGAGGGTGGTAGTTGTGGGCGCTGTAGGTTTCGTCAAGTTCAACGTAATGCTCGGTGTTCACAGTTAACTCCTGGGAAGTGGTTCCACAGTGAAGCGCGGTAAAGAACCATCCCCCGCGCTGCCTGTTTGCCTCTAATTCTAGCGTACTCGCCCATATTTTTCACTGAGTAGAATCTGCCCGGCTTCGCTCTGCAGCCAGGCCAGCAAGGCGCGTAGTTCCCCCTGCGGCTCTGCCGGGCTGACAAAGTAAAGGGGGGCGCTGAGAGGGTAACTCTGGTTGGCTGTCGTCATGGGTGTGGGCGAGATTCCCGCTACGGCTAAAATCCGCACGCCCTCATTGCCGCTGCTCTGCCCCATCATGCTGTAGCCTATGCTGCCGGGCGTGGCAGCTACCGTCTGGCGCATAGCGGCATCGTTTGCCTGAATGAGCGCCGTGATCGCCACCCGTTGTTCCGCCATGATGCGGTCTTGAAAAAGGACGCGCGCGCCAGCGCCAGCCTCGCGCGCCAGCAGTTGGATAGGCTGGTCAGCCCCGCCAACGCCGGCCCAGGTGAGCGTCCGCCCACTGAAAATGTCCTGAATCTGGTTTAGTGCCAGGCTGCTGATGGAGTTGCCGGCATGGATGAGCAAGACCAGGCCATCCACGGCTACCGGACTGAACCAATAGGCCCCATTTTCGGGAATGGTGTACACCAGGACGGCGTCCAGGAGCCGCTGCTCCAGGTCGGCAAACAGGGCATCGTCATTGCCTGCCACCAGTTCCAGTTCAGCCAGATTGGTGTGAGCCGCGTAGGCAGGCGTTATCAGGTCAACCAGATTGGCAGCGCTGTCCGTTATGCCCAGGTGCAGGCTGGTGGGCGGATAGGTGGGAGTGGGCGGCGGCGCCGGGGATGGGGTGGGTTGCCGGCAAGCGACTAACCAGAGAATCAAACTGCCCAACCAGCGCCAACCGGTGCGCCGTCCCGGGATCATACCAGTCCCAACCACGTTGCCGCCAGGTAGAACAGGCCAAAGGCGGCGCAGTAGGCGGCGAAGCCATACAGCGTGCGCTGGCGCAGCCAGCGCAGCAGCAGGTGAATGCAGGCATAGCCCACCAGGGCGGCAGTAACGAAGGTCAGCAGCAGAAATGGCGTCTGAGAGGTCAAATCAGGGGTTTTCAGCAAATCCATAATGGCTAAGAGACCGGCGCCGCCAATGGCTGGCGTCCCTAGCAGAAAGCTATAGCGGGCGGCAGTGGCCCGATCCAATCCACGCGCCAATCCCGCCGTGATCGTGCTGCCGCTGCGCGAAATGCCCGGCAGCAAAGCCAGCATTTGCATCAGACCAATGGCGATAGCGTCACGCCACCCCATTTCCGCCAACCCTTTCCGTCCGGACAGCAGCCGCTCGCCTATGACTAACAACGTCGCTGTGACCAGCAGCAGTGTGGCGGCAATGACGGGTTGCCCAAAGATAGATTCAAATAAATTCTCCAGCGTCAAGCCGGCGGCGGCGGCGGGAATCGAACCCACCAGAATGAACCAGCCCAGGCGCGCTTCGGTGGACGCCATAGGACGGCGCTGCCGCAAGCCATCCACAAAACCAACGCAGATGCGCCACAGGTCGCGCCAGAAGTAAATGAGAATGGCTGCCAGTGTGCCCAAGTGAGCAATGGCAATCAGATCGAGACTGGGTTCAGGCATTTGCAGCA
>JAGVTM010000239.1 GCA_019136785.1 Chloroflexota bacterium
GCTGGGTGCGCGCCAACTGCCGCGAGGTGGGCGTGTTGGTTTTGACTGCTTATGATGACGATCCCTACATTATGGCTGTGTTGCAAGCAGGCGCTAACGGATATGTTCTCAAAACGGCTTCGCCTGCCGGCATTGTCCAGGCTGTGCGCGATGTCCACGAAGGCAAATCCGCCCTGGACCCGACAATTGCCAGCCGCCTGCTGGCGCACCTGGCCGGGCGCGCCGCCGCCGATCTGCCTGTGTATGAGCCGCTAACGGAACGCGAGTTGGAAGTCCTGGCATTAGCCAGCAAAGGGTACACCAACAAAGCCATCGGCGTGCAGTTGGGCATCAGCGACCGCACGGTGCAGGGACATCTGGCGAAAATCTACCAGAAGTTAGATGCCGGCAGCCGCACCGAAGCCGTCATGAAGGCGGTTTCTGCCGGCCTCATCCCTGCGGAGATAGCGAATTGACTCCGGCACGCTGGCGCACCCTTCCCAGTCTGCCGCTGCAGCTCTTTATGATCACCGTCTTGCCGTTGACCGTGCTGCTGCTGACTATCGCCTTTGGCAGCCTGGGGCTGCACCAACGCGCCATGCGCGACATGGTGGGCGAGCGGGATGAACGAGCCACTCGCGCCGCTGCCGCCGCCATCACCGAGCAGATCAACCACCGCCAGGCAGCCATCCGCAGCGTGGCTTTGCAAGCCGCCAGCATCGCCGATCCCGACCATGCCCTGGCGGACGCCGCTTTTCTACTGCCAGATTTTGAAGGAGGCGTTGCCCTGTTTACCCCTGAAGGCGCGCTGTTGGCGACCTCCAACGACCATCCCATCTGGCGCTCTCCGCTCCTTACAGCAAACCTGCGCCCGCCGCAAACGCTTTCTGGCGACGCCTATTTCTTGCCTTCTCTGACCGATCCCACCAGCGGCGAAGATCTGATACTCGTGGCGGCGACATCTGACGACTTTACCGCTGTTGGCGCGTTTTCCCCAACCTCCCTGACGCGCCGCGCCTTGACCGACATAGTTAGCGGCAGCGAGCAAGCCGTCGCTGCCGTCGTTGCCGCCAGCGGCGAGGTTTTGTACCAGACTGGCGTATCCCCTTGGGCCAGCGCGCCGCCCCAGGAACGCCCTGGCGTCGCCGACGCGCTGCGCGGCGAAAGCGGCGCTACTTATCTCACCGTCTCCGGCGATGAGTATGTTATTGCCTTTAGCCCCATTATGCCCGTTGGCTGGGCGCTAGTAATTGCCGAATCGTGGCGTGCCGTCAGCCCCCCCTTACTACGGGCTACCGAGATGGCGCCCCTGATCCTCATTCCCGTCCTGGTTATCGCCCTGGTCGCGCTCTGGTTTGGCGTGCGCCAGGTGGTGCAGCCGCTGCAATCGTTGGAGCAAAAGGCGACGGAATTGGGCTGGGGCAATTTTGCCGCTATTGCCGAACCGGTGGGCGGCATCAACGAAATCCAGCGTCTGCAAACGGAACTGATTCATATGGCGCGCAAGGTGCAGTTGTCCCAACAGAGCCTGCGCGGCTATCTGGGCGCGGTTACCACGGGGCAGGAGGAGGAACGTCGCCGCCTGGCCCGCGACCTGCACGACGACACGATTCAATCGCTCATTGCTCTGAACCAGCAAATCCAACTGGCGCAACTGTCCGCCGCCAACGAAGCCAGCGCCGCCAGGCTGGCCACCATGCAGCAAATGGCTGCCCAAATTGTAGCCGACCTGCGCCGCTTGACGCGAGATTTACGCCCCATTTACCTGGAAGATCTGGGACTGATTCCGGCGCTGGAAATGCTGACGCGAGACGTGAGCCAGGCAGCGGCCCTGCCCATCTCTTTTGAGGCAGACGGACGGGAACGCCGGCTGCCGCCTGACGTGGAACTGGCGCTGTATCGCATCGCTCAGGAAGGCTTAAGTAACGTCGCCCGCCATGCTCAGGCAAAAAGGGCAGAGGTTTGCCTGCAATTCACTGAGCAGGCAGTCCGCCTGATCGTGCGCGACGATGGCCGGGGGTTTGTCGTGCCAGAAAGCCCGGCGGAGTTGGCTCAGGTCGGGCATTTTGGCTTATTGGGCGTGCAGGAACGAGCCGAGGCGATTGGCGCTCGTCTGCAAATCCTATCGGCGACTGGCGCAGGCACAGAATTGAGCGTTTATTTGCTACACATTCCTAT
>JAGVTM010000237.1 GCA_019136785.1 Chloroflexota bacterium
GCCGTCTGGCGAAGTCGCTGGGCGCGGTGTGGGCCGGCGACGCTAAGGCCGAGATTGGGGTAGGACTGGATGCCGGCATCACCTTCGCCCCGGTTGGCTCGCTTATTCCGCAGGCGCTGCGCCACTTACGCCCTGGCGGAACTCTGGCTGTCAACGCCGTCCATCTTACGCCTATTCCTGAACTGCCGTATGAACTGCTTTATGGCGAACGTATTTTGCGCAGCGTCACCAATTTTACGCGGCAAGACGCCGCCGAATTTTTACATCTGGCTGCGGAGATTCCTATTCGCAGTCACGTAGAAAATTTTCCCCTGGCTGCGGCCAATCAGGCGCTGCTAAAACTTAAGAACAGCCAGATCCGTGGGGCAGCGGTCTTGATTGCTGCCTGACCCTCCCCATTGATTTGTCTTTCTAATTTTATTGCCAACGACCGGGCTGAAAACATCTCCCTTTTGCCCTCTGCCTGGCTCCACGAACTGCTGTTTGGTCCGGTCAACCCTTTATTACCTGGAGGTACTCGTGAAACTTGCTTTTCAACCCCGGAAAGTCCTGTTTGGACTGCTTATGATGGCTGTCCTGCTGTTGGCTCTGGCCTGGAGCAGGACATTGTCCGCTGCCGAAAACAAAGCGAAGGGTGATGGGCCCTGGCTCACGCCTTACCAGCAGCGTTTCCTGCAAGATTATCAGTCTCCCCAAGACCTGGAACCATTGGCGGCTGTGCCCTGCGTCAATGGTTTTGCCGGCACTTACCCCTGCAATAACGTTGACTTGCTGGCTTTCATGCCTCTAGCCAACATCGGCGGCGGTAATGGGAACGACATCTGGGGTTGGACCGACCCCCAGGATGGCAAAGAGTATGCCTTGATGGGGCGCACCTCTGGCACCGCCTTCGTAGACATCAGCGACCCAGAGAACCCCATTTACCTGGGCAATTTGCCTACCCACACGGGATCATCCACCTGGCGAGACATCAAAGTTTATAACAACTACGCCTTCATCGTCAGCGAAGCCAGCGGTCATGGGATGCAGGTTTTTGACCTCACCAGACTGCGCAACGTGCCCAACCCGCCCGTCACCTTCACCGAAGACGCTCATTACGGCGGCTGGAGCAACGCCCACAACCTGGTGCTCAATGAAGATTCGGGCTACGCCTACGGCGTGGGAACCAACACGTGCAGTGGCGGTCTCTCTATGGTCAACATTCAGAATCCGCTCAACCCCACCAACGCCGGCTGCTTCAGCTCCGATGGGTACACCCACGACGCCCAGTGCGTCATCTATCACGGCCCCGATGCCAACTACTTTGGCAAAGAAATCTGCTTCAATTCCAATGAAGACACCGTCACCATTGTGGATGTGACCAATCATCTGGCTCCGGTGCAGCTCTCGCGCACGCCGTACGCCAACAGTCGTTACACCCACCAGGGATGGCTGACCGACGATCACCACTATCTGCTGATTGATGACGAATTAGACGAGCAAAGTTTTGGACACAACACCCGCACCCGCGTCTTCGACGTGTCCAGCCTGACTGCGCCCGTTTTGGTTGGTTATCATGATGGCACCACGCCCGCCATTGACCACAACCAGTATGTATGGGGCAGCTACGTCTATCAAGCCAACTACCGCAGCGGTCTGCGCATCCTGGACATCACCGGCGTAGCCAACGCCGACCTGAGCGAAGAAGCCTTCTTCGACATTTACCCCAGCAGCGACAGTCCTAGCTTCAACGGCGCCTGGAGCGTCTACCCGTTCTTTGACAGCGGTGTGGTCATCGTCAGCGGCATTGAACAGGGGTTGTTCGTCCTGGGGCCCGCCCTGGCGCCAGACTTTAACCTGGAAGTGCCCGAAAACGAATTGTCGGTCTGCAACAACGGCAGCGATAGCGCCCTGGTCAACTTGACGCCCAAAGCAGGTTACACAGGCAACGTGACCCTCAGCGCCGTCGGGCTGCCCAATGGCGCTTCAGCCAGCTTTGATGTGAATCCGGTGGTCGTGCCTGGCAGCAGCAACATGACCGTAACCGTCAATGGAGCCAGCGCCGGGGAACATCCCTTCACCGTTCATGCCACCGATGGCAACCTGATGCACGACGCCGACGCCAATTTGTCTATCTTAAGCGGTGTGCCCGGCGCGCCTACCATAGTATCCCCCAT
>JAGVTM010000176.1 GCA_019136785.1 Chloroflexota bacterium
AAGAGGGCGAAATTGAACTGGTGAGCGAAATTGTGTATCTGGTGCAGGAAGTTGCCGGCAACTGCTTCCTGGGCCCGGAAGTGCACCAGCGGATCGGGCGCGAATTTTGGGATTTGTACGTGCATCTGGGTCGCTCCCTTGATCCCGTGCTGCCGCCTCACTGGCCCCTGCCCAAGTTCATCCGGCGTGACCGCGCGCGGGCGCGCATGCTAGAAATCCTGCGCCCCATCATTGCCGAGCGACGGCAGCATGGGGATCAATACGATGATTTTCTGCAAGACCTGGTGACGAAGAAACATCCCGATGGTCGTGAATACGAAGAAGAATTGATCGTCAATCTGCTGCTGGGCTTGATGTTTGCCGGGCATGAAACGACTGCCGTGCAGGCAGCCTGGACGGTTATTCTGCTGCTGCAGAATCCAGACTATCTGGCGCGGGTGCAGCAGGAAATTGAGCGCGTGGCGCCCTATGGCGTGCACATTGATCCCAAACGATTCATGCAGCTTGAGCATATCAGTTGGGCTGTGCGCGAGGTGGAGCGGATGCGCCCGTCGGCGGAAATGTTGATGCGCACGGTGCACGAGGATATTGAGTTTGGCGATTACGTTGTGCCGGCAGGGTGGCTGGTACAGGTGGCGCAAGAAGTGGGGCACAATTTGCCTGCGCTGTTCGACCAGCCTGACCGTTTCGACCCGCTGCGTTACGCTCCTGACCGCGCCGAGGACAAACAAGATAGATTTGCGCTGTTTGGTTTTGGCGGCGGCGTGCACAAATGCACAGGCATGAATTTTGCCAATAACGAAATGACCATCATCGCGGCGCTGCTGTTCCAACAGTTTGACGTGGAACTGGTGACGCTAAATCCTGAAATTGAGCGCGGACTGGGGGCCAGCCGCCCGCAGAAAACGATCATCCACTACCGGCGCAAATCGTTGACCCCGACGGTAGAGCAGGACGACGTACCACTGGCAGCCGCTTTGCCGCTTGCTAGTTAAAACTTGCCAGGGACTCATTATGCGTAAACAATGGCAGGTATTAGCCGCTGCCGCAGCCGCGGTGGGTGTGGGCAGCCTATGGCGGCAGCAGGTTCGCCAGCAGAAAGCACAGGCAGCGATGCCGGCATTTAACGTGCGCTACGGCCCTTGGGCCATCGTCACAGGGGCTGCCCGCGCCGAAGGGTTGGGCTACGGCTTCGCCCGCCACCTGGCGGGCCGGCAAATCAACCTGGTTCTGGTGGACATCCTGGCCGATGAACTGGAGGCTAGAGCCGCTGAACTACGCCGCAACTATCTGGTCAAAGTAAAACCGGTGGCCCTCGACCTGGGCCAGCCGGATTTCATATCGCGGCTGTTGGCGGAAACGGATGGGTTGAAGATTGGCTTGTTAATCTGCAACCACATGTTCACCCCGGCGGACACGCCTGCTATCCTGGACATGCCCCTGGAGATACACCACCGGATGCTGGACATCAATGCCCGCGCCTACACCACGTTGGTGCATACCTACGGACGGCAGATGCAGGCTAACCGGCGCGGCGGCATCATTCTGGTCTCTTCGGGCGCCGGACTGCGCGGCACGGCATACACAGGCGCATACTCGGCGAACAAAGCGTTTCAGTTCATGCTGGGCGAATCGTTGTGGTATGAGCTATTGGGGACAGGCGTGGACGTATTGGTACTGGCCCCAGGGCTGACCCGCACGCAAGGGGATGCGTTGGATGGCTACCCGGCCTTCATGCTCATGGATGTAGACCCGGTTATTGCGGAGACGTTGCAGAACCTGGGACGGAAGCACGTAGTCATTCCTGGCCTGGTTAACAAAGCGTTTGATGTAATGACGGGCCGGCTGATGAGCCGCCGCCGGGCAGTGTTGACCACCGGGGATATGATGGCCAGGGGTCTGAGCAAATAGGCGTTCTTTACGCCTGTTCCATTTGCATGATTTGCAGGAGCATTTCGTACTCCTCGCAGCAGCCGCGACAGACGTCCAGGTGGTGTTTTACCTGAGGCATCAACAGAGCCGGGTCCTGACCCTGCAGCACGCTTTCGGCGTACTGGTCAATTAACTCATAGACGTCGTCGCAGCCGCACTCCGCGCCGCCAGTCTTTGCCACCATCTCGGCTAACGCTTTTAGCCGCAGGAGTTCCGGGTT
>JAGVTM010000389.1 GCA_019136785.1 Chloroflexota bacterium
CTGTTCGGCATGGCGCACGAAGGAAAGCTTACCCCAGGCGGGCAGCCAAAATTTCTACACGCCCTGGTGATCGCCAGCGAATACGCCGATGACACCGTTTTCACCATGCCGCCGCCGGCGATTGCCTTGCCCATCGCCAAAGCCCTGGCGCCGCTTGGACGTCTCCTGGGCTACCGCCCCACTCACGCCCGCTACCAGGACGAAACCTTCTGGACAGGGCGCGTGGAACAGCCTGAAAGGGGCGCGCCAACGCCGCCTTGATCCCGGATACATGCGCCGCCAGGCAGCGCCGTCGTTCTGCCCGGTTGTTGCGGTGGCGCAGGCGTCGAAGTACAATTTCACTGCTGTACCAGCATCCGTGAAACGCTTCCGACCTGAAAGAGGGAACCTTATGATGCCCGGCAAGGAGTCTGCAAGTTGAAGGAAGGGACTAAATATCATCCGCTGTATGAACATTTGCAGCATAGCCAGCAGGATGAGTTGGCGCTTACTTTTGCGGCGATCGAAGCGATGTTGGGCGAGCGCCTGCCGGCAACTGCGCGCACGCAGCGTAGTTGGTGGAGTAACCGCAGCCTTGGCGCCCTGCAAGCCGCCGCCTGGATGGAAGCCGGATACCACGTCGCCAGCCTGAATCTATCCGCAGAGCAGGTTATCTTTCGCCGGCCGGGACGCATCTACCACGTACAGCGCGAGGGAGACATCGTCCTATGGAACGGGGAATTAATCAAAGCCTTGCGCCAGCATATGGGCATGAATCAGGCGGAATTTGCGCAGGAGTTGGGCGTGCGCCAGCCAACCGTCAGTGAGTGGGAAACTGGCGTCTACGAACCGCGACGCTCCTCTTCAAAACTGTTGACGCTCATTGCCGAACAGGCTGGATTTCCCTACGAATAAGCCAGCAACGCGGCGCAAACAACGCAAGAACCCCAATTCTCTTTTTTTATACCTGCCAACCTCGCGGCGGGCTGAGCGCGTCCAGGCTCTTGTTGAAGCCCCTGTCTCCTGCGAAAATGTAGCGCCAGCATCCTTGCTGGCAAAAGCTGGCTGGAAGCCGGCGCTACGATTTCATTCCTCGTGGTGCGTTCTGCGCATGGGCAACTCCTTCGACAGTCTCAGGCAGCAAGCTACGTGGTTACTTTTTATTGCCAATCTATTGACAAAATATACTCTATCGCATAAAATTACTTACGTTACCGTATAAGCGGTTTTTTCAGTCGCAACCAGAATGGGAACCGCAGCGTACCCGGCTGGCATCAGCATAATCCATCACCGACACAAATGGAAGTAACCAATGAGCGCATATGATCTGGACACGGTTTTGAAGAAGTGGGAACGGGATGAGCTCTCGACAGAGCAGGCAGTGGGGCAGATTTTGCTGCTGCTGCAAACCGTTTTACAACGGTTGGGGCGGCTAGAAGTGGCGCAGGAGAATAGTCGCCGGCAGGATGCGCCGCCCGGCGGAAAGAACTGATTGGGTTTTGAAGTTCAGTTGCTGCGCGGAGGTTTAACTTCTGGGAAGCCTATGACTGCTTCTTCACAGCCATAGCCAGATGCCGTAAAAACTGCGCTTCATCCAGGACGCCTTCGATATGCACCCGGTCATTAACAATAGTATGGGGCAGGTAATGCACGTTGAACCGCTGTAAGGCTACGGGAAAACTGTCAGCCATAATCGCATAGGCGCGAATGAGGGGGGAGCAAACGGCTAAAGCAAAACACATTGTTGTCATTTGCGGCCCCGCTTCGTCAGCGCCGTCGGTGATGATTTCTATTTCGGCGGGCGCCGGCATCCGGCTGAGTTGAATGCGCGTTTTGGGTTCGACTTGCTGCCCGCGAAAGGTAACGGCTTGAATGGCTCCCAGGAGCGTGGTCATCTGGAAACCTGCCGGCAATCCAATAATCCGCACCCCAAAATCCAGCTCTTCTTCCCCCTCCAATCCCAGCACCCCCCACACTGGATAAAAACTGTAATTCGGGCGCGGCGGGCGCAGGTCAAGAGACAGGCGCTCAAACCGCTGGCTCAACTCGCGCGCCACGCGGATCGCCTCCCGCTCCAATCGTCCGCCAGCCTCATCCCCCCACACCACCAGCCGCACCGGGCGGGGAATGTGCTCCAGAAAGGGTACCATGTCGCTCCATTCGTCAGTTGGC
>JAGVTM010000118.1 GCA_019136785.1 Chloroflexota bacterium
TGGTACCCGCCGCTTGAGCCGCCGGCGTGGCTGGCAGAACTGCCGCGCGATAGACCGTGGATACACGTTACCGAAGCCTCGCAGAGCGGACAGGCGCCGGTTGTCATTCGCGCCGCTGTGCGGGCTTTGGCTGACTTGCCTGTGCAGGTCGTTTTTACCACCGAAGGAACGCGCGATCCGACAGAGTTGGGTTTGGGCCAACTGCCGCCAAACGCCGCCGGCGCAAAATGGATCAACTACGACCAACTGCTGCCGTTGGTGGATGTGGTCATATGTACGGGCGGTTCAGGCACCATTCTCGCCTGTTTACAGCGGGGTATCCCCGTCGTTGCCATTCCCACCTGGGATCATGGCGACAACGCCCAGCGCCTGGTTCAGGTGGGCGCAGGACTGCGGCTTGACCCCGCCCGTTTCACGCCTGAGGATATTCGTCAGGCTGTTCAGAAAGCGCTGGCGAATCCCAGCTACCGCGAGAACGCGCAGCGCATTTCTCCGTTTCTTAACCGCCTGGGAGGCTCAGAGCGCGCTGCTGATTTAATTGAGCAGGTTTTGTCTTCCCGTTAACGCGCGGCGTTTTGCTTGCAGGAACTAAACCAGATGAGCGAGAAATACAACGTGATGCTCATTGTCATTGACGCCTTGCGCGCTGATCACCTGAGCAGTTATGGCTACCGTTACCCCACCAGTCCCACACTAGATGCGCTGGCGGCTGCCGGCATTTTGGGGGAAAACCTGTTTGCCCCGGCCATTCCCACCCAACCTTCTTTTACCACCCTCTACACCGGGCAGCATCCCGTAACGCATGGCATTATTGCCCATGGCGGCGCAGCCACATTGCCCAAGAACGCGCCCATTCTGGCGGAACATTTCCTCTATGCAGGCTACCACACCTGCGCCGTAGACAATCTGTGGCGGGCGCGGCCCTGGTTTGGTCGCGGCTTTGTGGATTACCTGGACCCCAGCCTGAAGCGCACCTTGCCCGTAGCCGTCACCTGTGACGAAATGAATGACAGCATTATCAAATGGCTGCGCGCTTTTGCCGCACAGCCGTTCTTCATGCTCATTCATTATTGGGATCCGCATTATCCGTTGGCGCCGCCGCCGCGATATAACAACCTTTTCTACGAGGGCCACAACCCTACCGACAAGGGCAACCATTCGCTCGATGCCTGGTGGCGGCATCCTGTCGGGTTGCTGGCGCGTAACACCTGGCTGCGTTCGCCCGCCGGGCGCATTACCGATGCCGATTATGTGCGGGCGCTGTACGATCAGGAAATCCGCTACGTGGATGATGGCATCGCCAATTTGCTGCACGCCCTGGACGAACTGGCGTTGACAGAACGCACGCTGCTGCTAATCATGGCTGATCACGGGGCCAGCATGACGGAACACGATATTTTCTTTGAGCATTATGGCTTGTACGATGCCACCACGCATGTGCCCCTGATTGTCCATTGGCCGGGGCATTTGCCGGCAGGCGTGCGCCTGCCCCACTTACTACACGCCAGCGATGTCGCTCCAACCTTGCTGGAAGCAGCCGGGCTGCCTCTCCCCAAAACGATTGCCGGGCGCAGTTTCTGGCCCCTGCTCACAGGCGAGGCCACCGAAGGTGGGCATGAACAAGTGATTAGTCTGGAATGTAGCTGGCAGGCCAGTTGGTGTTTGCGCACGCGGCAGTACAAACTCATACTCAATCGAGAACTGGACGCCTGCCGCGGGCATTGGCCACAGCGGGAACTGTATGATCTGCTGGCGGACCCCGCAGAATTGCATAACCTGGCAGACGTGCAGCCGCACCTGGCAGGCGAAATGGCGGCGGAACTGGAGACGTGGATCATGACGCAGGCTGCTGCGGCTGGGCTGCCAGGCGATCCCGTGGCGGCGCAGGGCATTACGTTGGGCCGAAACTGGTCGCTGTAAGATCCCCATGCGGCGCGGAGAGTGCGCAAGGGCGCGCCAATAGTCAGATGCCGCGCAAATCAGGACGTAAGCGGTGAGGTAATGGGTGACATTATGAGCGATAAAGACCTGGTGGGGCTGGCGCAGGCATACCTGACCGCATTTGACGAACGCGATCTGGAGGCGTGTCTGGCGTACTTTACCGGCGACGCCGAGATAGAGTTCCAGGATGGACGCTTTGTGGGCGTGG
>JAGVTM010000486.1 GCA_019136785.1 Chloroflexota bacterium
CCCATGAACACGCTGATACAAGATGGCTTACAGGCAGTGGAAGCAAAGCTGCGCGCCGCCACAGATTCCCACGTACCTCTGCTGCAAGACACCACCGCCCACACGATTTCCGCTGGCGGCAAGCGCTTGCGCCCACAAATTGCCCTGCTGGCTTATCTGGCGGCTGGCGGTCATGATCTGGCGCAGGTTGTGCCCATTGCCGCCGCCGTGGAACTGGTGCACACGGCGACGCTGGTGCATGACGACATCAACGACCACAGCCTGACGCGGCGGGGCAAAGTGACCATTCACGCCCGTTGGGGGCGCACTTTTGCCTTGCTCACGGGCGACTTTCTCTTTGCTCGTGTCTATGAGATGATGGCGCCCTATGGCCCGGACTTTAACATTATCATGTCCACTGCCTGCGTCAGACTGGTCGAGGGCGAGACGCTGCAAGCAGCAGCAGCCAAAGCGGGCCAGATGGATCGGGAAACCTATAAGCAAATCATCGCCCTCAAAACGGCCAGTCTGTTTGAAGCGGCGGCGCAGATGGGCGGCATGTTGGGCGGCGCGCCGCCGGCCGTGGTAGAGGCTTTGCGCCGCTATGGTTACCACCTGGGGCTGGCTTTCCAGATTGTGGACGACGTGCTGGACATTGTGGGCGACGCGGCGGCGATGGGCAAGCCCACGGGCATTGACGTGGCGCACGGCATGGGCGCGTTCGTGGCGCAGAATGGGCATAGCCAGACCGCCGTGTCTGCGGCGGTGGCGGTAGCGGACGATCCCATACAGACCATGATGGCCCGCCTGCGCAGTTCAGGCGCGGTGGAAGTCGCCCGTCTACAGGCGCGAGAGATGGCGCAGCGCGCGCGGGCGGCGCTGGCTGACATCCCGCCATCCCTCGCCCGTGAGGAACTGGATTGTCTGGTTACGCTGGTGATGGACCGTGATCGGTAGAGACGTTGCATTGCAACGTCTCTACAACGGCAACGTCTCTACGGAGCATACCCATCAAACACCACCGCCCCGCCTCCGTTGACCCGAATCTGCGCCGTATGCCCGCCAGGGCTGAAGCCGCCGATTACTTCCTCCACCTGAAACTGCCAGGTAGGGTTATATAGATTGATGGCGGCTGCCAGCACGCCATCCACGAACACTTGAGCCGCGCCGCAGGTGGGGCAGCGGGCCGTGAACCAGGTAAACTGCGAGCCGCTGAACGGAAAGGAAACGGTGTTATTAGCCGACGTGGCGGCGCGGGCGCTGCCGCCGAAGAATGGCTCGGCGCTCACGCCCACCCATCCTTTGTAAATCATGCCAGGCGCATTGTCGTCAATGGGCGCGCCGTTGACGCTGAAGCCATCCACGCGCACCGCCATACCACTGGAGGCGGGGTTCTGTTGACCGTTGGGGATGATGACGATGGTATGGGGCGCGTTACCGAAACCGTCAAACGTTTCTATAACCTGGTAGGTGGGCGCAGGCGCGTACAGGTCAAGCGTGCCCTGGTAACTGCCATCCACCAACACCCAGGCCCGTCCCTGATCGGGCCCGCGATAGGTGATCAGGTCAATAGACGTTGTCGCCGGCGTGTTGTAAGCCAGCCACTCGTTAGCTGCGCTGGCGCTGCGGTAACCGCCGCCGAAAGCGGCGGGGTCCAGTGCGCCCGCCCAACCCGCATATTGGATGGCGTAATGGCTGTCGTCAATGGTTTGCGGCGGCGCATCCAGCAAGATGCCGGCAGCCGCGCACACCAACGCCTGCCGTACATTCTCATCCGTAACTGTTTCCAATGGGAAACCGAAGTTAACGACTTTGAAATCAGCGCCATCATAAACCACCGCCGCGCCGTCACCGGTACCCCCACTGTAATTCAGCGCCGCGACTGAGCCGCCGCTGCTGCCCAGGCGGTCGGGGTAACGCACGTCATAAGTTCCCTGGCTGCTGTCGTCAAAACTGCCGGCAATGCCCTGGAAGATACCGCCAGGAATGCCGGCAAACGCATACGTATTGGCATCGTCCCCCACATAAGCCGCTTTTAGATAGTTCTGGTAAAAGGCAGGGTCTACGCCATAGGTGGGCCGCGCCAGGTCGTACCCGATTTCTGCCCCGGAAATGAGCAGGCGCCCCCCAGTGTCCAGGTAAGCCGCCAGCAGCGTCCGCTCGAC
>JAGVTM010000408.1 GCA_019136785.1 Chloroflexota bacterium
GTGAGTAGCTAATGTATGCTACTAGCAATAGAGTAGGAGTGATATTAAGATTTGTCAATACATTCACGGAGCAAAGTGCGTTTATGTTGCCTCAAACAAGAAAAGATAGAGGTTTGCCCGCCTTCTGCTATCAGGTCTGCCCACGGTTTTCGGCAGCAGACAGCAAAAATGAAACAAAAACCAGCGAAACTTTGCGACCCCGGCGCATTTCACCGCCGGGATTTACGACAAAATCTGATAGGCAGCGGGTAACTTATAAATCACTCTGCCACAATGTGAAATAGGAAATAGTAGCTAACGGGTGAAATAGGCGAGGAATGCCCGCGTGACCGCGTCAATTGGGGGAGGGAGGCGATGGGATAAAGGCCACCGGGCGGGCCAGCGACCAATCAAACTGGCTTAACTTGTCTGCTCCCAGAGAGACCAAAGCTTCGTAGACAACCTGTACATCTTGCCGCAATCGCGCCACGTTTACGCCGCGGCAGGAATCGGGCAATGGGTTTAGCCACTGCCGCACTCGCAGCAGCATCTTGACGGCTCCGCGGTAGTTTTGTCGTTCGATTTGCAGATAACAGACGGCAATTTGCAGGATGGCCCGGTATAAATCGCGCCCTGCTCCTTTGTCTGCTATCCAGGCGTGCTCCAGCTCTTCATGCGCTTCATAGTAGTGTCCCTGGTTGAACAGAGCAATACCCTGTTCTGCCTGCGCCGATAGAGGTTCGGCGCAGGCCAGCGCGGCGGCGGCAGTGTCTGGGGTGTGGGCGTGTTTTTCAATGAGTTCGGGCAGAGTCGCGGCAAAGCGAGAACGAGCTACGACGGCGTCTGCGCCTGCGTTCTGGGCGATTTGGGCGGTTTCGCCATCTATGTGGGGGCCGAAACAGAGGATGGGCAGGCGGCGGGTGGCGGGGGATGATTTCAGGTTGGCAATCCACTGCCGCCAGGGGATCTGGTCATTGGTCAGGTCAAAAATGAGCAACGCCGGCTGCCAGCGCACCAGTTGTTCCACCAGCTTGCCGGCACGTCCAGACAGCCGCTCGCCAGGCACAGGATAGGGCAGCGGCGGGGCTTCCTCTCCCAGTTCAGCGGCGGCGCCAATCCAGGCAACCTGATATCCCAACCGCTGTGCCACATTCTCAATTTTGACGGCAAACAGCAGGTCGGAGACGAAACCAACAATCAGGGGCAATTCGCGCGGCATAAGCGGATGGAGATTGGCTCAATCTCGCTGATTGAGCCAATCTTTCTCAGTCTCGCTGCCCACCGCTCAGGCGCAGGACAAAGTACAGCAGGGTGAGGATGGATTGCACCGCCGCCGCCACGTAGGTCAGGGCCGCGGCATCTAGCACCTTGTTGACGCCTACCAGTTCTTGCTGGTTCAGGTAACCCTGCCGTACCAACAGCGCTTTGGCTCGTTTGCTGGCGTCAATTTCCACGGGGAGAGTCACCAACGTGAAGGCTGTGGCAGCGGCGTAGAGGGCAATGCCGGCCCAGGCCAGCGCGCCGATGTTCAGGATCATGCCGCCAAACAGCAGCCAGGGGCCCAGCCCGCTGCCAAATTGGGCGGCGGGCACAATGGCGCTGCGCAGCGCCAGAGGGGCGTAGTTCTGCGAATGTTGCAAAGCATGGCCCATTTCGTGCGCAGCGACGCCAACAGCGGCAATGCTGGGGCTGGCATAGGTCGCTTCGCTCAAGCGGAGCGTCTTAGAACGAGGGTCGTAATGGTCGGTCAGAAACCCCCGCGCCGCCTCCACCTTGACGTCCCGCAGCCCAAAAGAATCCAGCAGCGCCCGCGCCACTTGCGCGCCTGTGACGCCGCGCATGGTGGCTACACGGCTGTATTTGTTGAAATTGCTTTTGACGCGAGCCTGCGCGAAAAGGCCGAGCAGTAATGCCGGCAAGGCAAACAGCAAATACAAAGGATCGAAGTACATGCCCAACTCCTCTTGTGCATACATCTATTCGCGTTGTGGGAGACAGCAACGACTTGACAACAATCTGTCCATATCCACGCCGCGCCAGCTTTTGGCTGCCGCATTCTCCCGGATATGGCGCACCTGTCACCTGATGATTTTGTCATTTTGTCCAGGTGGTGTCAAGCGCTGCCCGTTGTTTCTAACATACTTCTTGTAAATCCCCTG
>JAGVTM010000373.1 GCA_019136785.1 Chloroflexota bacterium
CACGCCCAAAATTGCCCGGCGCCGATGCCGCCGGACGATGCGTCCGCGTCCACTTTCTGGGGAGGATAGGTGGTTGAAGAGATCGCCACGACTTACTGGAGTGTTACTCATCCACAAAACATAACCGCAACCATAACTTTGGTTAGAAGATAGCCGCGCCGGTTTGCCCTAAGCTATGCTTTGAGAAATATGGGGCATCTTCGTTGTCCACGGATCTGCCGCCAGTCTGCGCGGCGCATCAAACCAGCCCCACAGTTGGAAGCAGTTTGTGGCGGGGTGGCTTTGGATGACGCGAAAGAGAAGAAATGATGTCCCCAAATCAAACAGGAGAAACAATGTTCACCAATAAGCCTTTCAGATTCGTCTCGCAGTTATTCACGGGACTCCTGGCGATTTCGCTGCTGCTCGCGGCTTGTTCTACTGCCGGCACAACCACCCCACAGCCAGACCCCACAGCAACTTCCGCGCCCATGGCCACGTCGGAACCAACCGCGACAGTAGCTCCAGCAACCGTTCCCGCCGCCGGCGGCTCGCCGGATATTACGCTGGACACCGGCGACTTAGCCACGAACTTCCAGGTGGAGACAGTGGCGGCTGTGCCCGCCAGCGAGAATGTCCCTTACTGGGAAATGCTGCCTGAGTATACGCGGGTTACCCTCCAGGGGTATCCGATTAGCAACCACCTCATGCAGCCGCAAATCTTCGTCTATCCTGTGCCGGCATTGGCAGAAGTCAATGAAGGCGCGGGTCAGATCGTTGCCTCGCTGCAGGCACTGCTTCAGTCTCCCCAAGAGACGCCCACAATGCCTTTCCTGCCGCTGTTTAACGCCGCCCAGGTTCTGCACACGCACGTACAGTATCTGGACTTCAAAAGCGGGCAGGGGCTGCGCTACGTGACCGAGTTCGCGCAGGGCATTGTGCCCATCAACAACTATGAGTTGATTTACACCTACCAGGGAATGACCAGCGATGGGCAATATTATGTAGCCGCTGTACTGCCTGTCTCCCATCCCAGTTTGCCGGCAGATGGCAGCGTCACCGGCAATGAACCGCCGGAATTCACCAGCGACTTCGCCACCTATCTGGCTAACGTGGTCGGCGCGCTCAATCCACAAGCAGCCAATACCTTCACGCCAGACTTGACCATATTAGATGCCATGATGAGTTCTCTGGAGATCAAGTAACTGCCCAGAAGTCACATGGAAGTAATACGGCGGTTGAGGCACATAGTTCCTTATTGAGGTTTGAGAAAGTAATTCGGCAAACAGGGGAAATAAACCCCCACCCCCCAACCCCCTTCCCCCTAAAGGGGGAAGGGGGCTTTCGGAGAGGGCGAGGGGCGCTGCGCGCCCTCGCCCTACATTACCCCTTCCCTGGCAAAGAGGGCGAGATTACCCGATTATTTTCTTAATGTCCAAAGAGGGCTTATGCGCCTGCCATGACTTTAACTTCTACCGTCCGCGTCGCCGCAAGTTTGTCCGCAGGGGCAAGTTGGCTAAAATGTCAGTAAGAGCCAATTTGGTTGGTTCGATTACAGGTGACATATTCTGGCTTCCTCTGCACACGAGAGGGAAGGGAGAGAGAGAATGCGGTACGAGATTAGCGGGACGACGATGCAGATTTTGGATGTGTATCTGGAGAAGGGGGAATCATTGTTTACGGAGTCAGGGGGGATGGCCTGGATGGCGGGGGAGGTGGCCATGGACACGAGTACGCGCGGCGGGCTGTTGAAGGGATTGGCGCGGTCGCTGGCGGGGGAGTCGTTGTTTTTGACGACCTATACCTGTACCGGGCCCCAGGCGATGATTTCATTTACACCTGAAGCGCCAGGGAGCGTGATGCCACTGGAGCTGCAGTCAGGGCAAAGCCTGATCTGCCAGAAGGATGCATTTATGGCGGCGCAGACGTCGGTCGCGTTGGAAGTCGTGTTCCGCCGCCGGCTGGGAACAGGGCTGTTTGGCGGGGAGGGGTTTATCTTGCAGAAAATCAGCGGGCCGGGGACGGCCTGGGTGGAGATCGCCGGGGAAGTACGCTCCTACGCGCTGAAGCCGGGGCAGACGATGCAGGTGGATCCGGGGCACATTGCCCTGTATGAACCCACGGTGAATTACGACATTCAGCGGGTGAAGGGG
>JAGVTM010000460.1 GCA_019136785.1 Chloroflexota bacterium
ACTCGCCACTATTCTCGAAGGAGGCATTATGGACTTTCAGCTTACGACGGAGCAGCGACAGTTCCGCGACGTTGTGCACGATTTTGTGGCTAAAGAAGTCAAACCTCTGGCTCGCCATACCGATGAAGCTGCCGCGTTTAATTGGACAGCAGTACACAAAATGGGCCCCTTAGGGCTGCTTGGCCTGGAAGTGCCTGAACAATATGGCGGGGCCGCCGTTGACGCCATCAGTTCGGCAATAGCCATTGAGGAGTTGGGTTGGGGCTGCGGTTCGACCGCGCTGGCGATTGCCGCACATAATGGGCTGGCGCTGGGCCCGATCGTGCGTTATGGTTCTGAAGCACAAAAGCAACAATGGCTGCCGCCGCTGGCGACCGGTCAGGGGCGGTTGGGTTGTCTGGCTTTGACCGAACCGGGTGCTGGCTCGGACTTGCAAGGGGGCGTGCGCACCACTGCCGTCGCCGAGGGGGATTCCTGGATCATTGACGGCAGCAAAATGTGGATGACCAACGCCTCGGTGGCTGATGTAGTGGTGGTGCTTTGCCGCACGGATCGCGCTGGCGGCAGCCGCAGCCTCAGTCACGTTATTGTGCCCCTGGACACGCCGGGCATAACCATTGGGCCAGCCGAAAAGAAGATGGGCTTAAAAGGCTCGCCGACGCACGCCGTTACCTTTGAAGAAGTGCGCGTGCCGCGTGAAAACTTATTAGGCGAAGAAGGGCGCGGTTTGCAGCAGACGTTGGCTACCCTGGACAGCGGGCGTATTGGCATTGGCGCATTAGCCGTGGGGCTGGCTCAGGCTGCGTATGAAGAAGCCATCAAGTACGCCCATGAACGGCGCACCTTTGGGCAGACCATCGCCCATCACCAGGCAGTACAATGGATGCTGGCAGATGCGGCTACCGAAATACAGGCAGCGCGTCTGCTGGTCTACTGGGCGGCTTCGATTAAGCAGCAGGGCCGGAAGTTTACGAAAGAAGCAGCTATGGCTAAGTTGTTCGCCACCGAAGTGAGTGAGCGCGTTTGCCGCAACGCTATTCAAATTCACGGCGGCTACGGTTACAGCAGCGAATTTCCGGTGGAACGCATCTACCGCGACACGCGCCTGATGACGATTGGCGAGGGCACCAGCGAAATTCAGCGTCTGGTCATTGCCCGCCACATCTTAAACCTGACCTGAGCCATTGGTCTATACAAACCTGGCAGGTTTGGGAAAACCTGCCAGGTTTGTTCTTATTTGCCGGCAGGCACTTGCAGCACATTCCCAGAGGGCAGCGTCGTTAGATTTCCGGGCACAACTGTCCCCACCCAGAATCCCACCGCGCCAGAGCCATCGCGACACAAGCGAATACCTTGCATCTGGCTTTGCATTACCAGGCCACCCAGGGCCAGCGCATTACAGCTAAAACCGGGGTCGTACCGCATCAAGAGGGTCAACGGCGGCTGGCGCACGACCCAAATGCCCGTGCCCCCGCTCTCGTCGGTATAGCTGCCGTCGTTGAAATAGGTGTAGACGCCGCTGCCCGTGTCGCCGTTGTTCATGGCATACTGGTAATTGATGGTAAAGACGGTTTGCGCCAACTGCACCCATTCAATGTAACGGGGGGTGGCGTTTTCCGCCAGCTTGACGCTGACGATGTTACCCTGGCGATCCATCTCAAAGACAGTGCCCGTGCTGCCCGTCCCGGCAGCCGCCAGCAGGTTGCCATTGGGCAGTTCGTAGATGCCGCGGTAGCCATCGTTGATGGGCAGGTAGTTGGCGACCAGGCTGCCACCGCTGGTGTACTCCAGGATGCCTTTTTGGCTGCCGCTGAAATTGGCTACCAGGATATTGCTGTTGGCCGCAGCTTGCAGTTGTTCGGGGAAGTTGTCCACAAGGGTGAACAGGTCGAGGAAGCTGCCGTTCAAATCATAGCGGTGGATGGCGTCGCTGGTGATGCCGGCAACCAACCAATCATTCGCCCGTCCTAACACGTCGTAAGGCGAATCCAGACCGCCGCTGCCGCTGGCAATGAACACCCCCACGTAGTTGCCCGCCGTGTCAAACTCCACTACGCTGTCAATGTTGCCGCCGCCGCCGGTGGTCACCAGCAGATTGCCATTGGCTCGCAGCTCCATGCCGCGCGGATTTT
>JAGVTM010000330.1 GCA_019136785.1 Chloroflexota bacterium
ACGCGCCCCTCGCCCTCTCCGAAAAGCCCCCTTCCCCCTAAAGGGGGAAGGGGGTTGGGGGATGGGGGTCTGCTCTTCGCGGTGTCTTCACCGCCGTTTACCTGGTTATTTTCTTAACGATGCTCGGACAAACTAACAGTTTGTCCTACAGGCGGCGTATGGTATGGAGTGACGTATGAATCGCAAATGGACGACGTTGGGCGCGTTGGTGGGGGCGGCGGCGGTGGGGGCGGCAGGCAGCGTGTATTACTGGCTGTTGCAGCGGCCGCTGCCCCAAACCAGCGGTGAGTTAAAAGTCGCCGGGCTGGATGGGCGGGTGGAAGTGATCCGCGACCGCTGGGGCGTACCGCACATTTATGCGCAGACGATGCCCGATTTGCTGTTTGCCCAGGGGTTTGTGCACGCCCAGGACCGGCTGTGGCAAATGGAGTTCTGGCGGCGGCTGGTGGCCGGGCGACTGTCGGAAGTGATGGGAGCGCGCACGGTTCCCGTGGACCGCTGGGTGCGCACGTTGGGGCTGCGGCGGGTGGCGGAGCAGGAAGCGCTGCGCGTGGACGCGACCATGCGTACGCAGCTAGACGCTTACGTGGCAGGCGTGAACGCGGTTATAGCGCAGGGGCGGCTGCCCATTGAGTTTTCGCTGCTGCGCTACGATCCGGAACCGTGGCAATTGGCGGATTTGTTCGCCTGGGGCAAGATGATGGCCTGGCAGTTGTCGGTCAACTGGCAGACGGAGATTATGCGGGCGCAGCTGATCCATCTGCTGGGGCCGGAACTGGCGGCGGAGTTGGAGGTAGCTTATGATGGGCCGCTAAATGCGCCGCCGGGCGTGGATTACGGGGGCATCGGCTCCGTCGCCCTGAGCAAAGCGGAGGACGCCAGCGAATTGATTGGGCCGCCGCCGGAGGCGGGGTTGGGCAGCAATAACTGGGTGGTGGGAGGCAGCCGCACGGTTACGGGCGCGCCGCTGTTAGCCAGCGATATGCACTTGAATATGGCGCTGCCGGCAATCTGGTACGAAAACCATTTAGTTTGCCAGCCGGCGGGGTTTAATGTGACGGGGGTGTCGTTTGCCGGCATTCCCTACGTCATGTGCGGGCACAATGAACACGTGGCCTGGGCTTTTACCAACGGCTTCCCCGACGTGCAAGACCTGTACATCGAACGGCTGCGGCGCGAAGGCAGCCGCGTCTTTTACGAGTACCAGGGGGAATGGCGGCGGGCCGAGGTGCGGCAAGAAATCATTCCCGTCAAAGGGGCGGAACCCGTCATTGAGGAAGTCATCACCACCCATCATGGGCCCATCATTAACAACATGGTGCGCTATCCGGCCGGCGAACCACTGGGCGAAGCGCCGCTGGCGCTGCGCTGGACGGCGCACGAACCAGACGAACAGTTCCGCGCCATCTACTTAATGAACCAGGCGCGCACCTGCCAGGAATTGCACCAGGCTGCCCGTTACTGGTCTGTGCCCGTGCAAAATATTGTCTACGCCGATAGAGCGGGCAATATTGGCTACACCTTTCCGGGCCGGCTGCCCATCCGCGCCAGCGGGGATGGGCGCGTGCCTGTGCCTGGCTGGACGGGCGAGTATGAGTGGACGGGGTATGTGCCTTTTGCCGAACTCCCCCATTATCTTAACCCGGCGCAGGATTACATTGCCACCGCCAACAACCGCGTGGTGGACGACGCCTATCCCTATCCATTGGGGTACGATTTTGCCATCAAGGATCGGGCGCAGCGCATTCATGAACTAATCCAGGCGCAGCCCAAAATAGATATCGCTGCTATCAAGGAAATGCACTATGACGTGCTGTCGCTGACGGCGCGCACACTGCGCCCGTTGTGGGACGAATTAACAACGGATGACCCAGAACTAATGGACGTAATCGCCCTGATGCAGCAGTGGGATGGGCGGCTGGCGGCGGACAGCGCGGCGGCGGCAGTATACCAGGTGTTTATGCGCAAGCTGCTGCGGCTGGTGTTGGGCGGGCGGTTGGGGGAGTTGATGGACTATTTTGCCGGCAAGGGCCCCACGCCCCTCCTCTCCGAAACCAGCCAGTATGGGCCCCGCAGTTGGGAATGGCTGCTGCGTCTACTCAATCAGCCTGATTCCGCCTGGTTTGCGGC
>JAGVTM010000102.1 GCA_019136785.1 Chloroflexota bacterium
GGGTATTCTCGTCTGGGTCGCCGGTTTCTTCTTCGAGGCGGTGGGAGATTGGCAGTTAGCCCGGTTCAAAGCCAATCCGGCCCACAAAGGGCAGGTTTTTGACCAGGGATTATGGCGATACACGCGCCACCCCAACTACTTTGGCGACGCGCTGGTGTGGTGGGGGCACTTCATCGTGGCGGCGGCTGGCGGCGGCTGGTTCACGCTGTTCAGCCCGCTGATCATGACCACGCTGCTGCGGCGCGTCTCCGGCGTGACCTTGCTGGAGCGCAGTTTACAGGAAAGCAAGCCGGGATACCGCCAATACATTGCCCGCACCAACGCTTTCTTCCCCTGGTTCCCCAAAAAGTAGGGCGGGTTGGCAACCCGCCTGTTCTATCTGTACGTCAATGTGTCACGGGCAAGCTATATTCGTGACTGCCTGCCAGGTGTTGGCGTCGTTCGTTTGCCCAGCGGCGGGCCAACTAACCAGCGCCTCATTGGTGAAAAGCGCCTGCACCATTAAACCAAACTGGGTGGGGGACAATGCCGGCATCTCGCCCGCCACGTCCACAGACATCAAAACCAGCCACGTCCCGCCCATTGTGCTGACCGTTGCCTCCCAGTTGCCGCTGGTATAATCCGTATCCCAATCCTCGCCATCCGCGTTATCCCCCAGTCCAGCTCGAATCGTTAACGTTTCATCGCGCGCCACCTGGAAGAAGCGATCCGTGAGATCCGGGTCGCCGCCGTTGCCCGTCGTGTCAAAATAAGCGCGCAGCGAATCGGTGCTGTCGTCGCTATCATCGTGGATGATGGCTGCCAGATACAGCGCGCCGCTGTCCCGCACAAAGTACACTTCCACCAGACGAGACGGATCAGCCTGATCCACAAAAGTAAACAAGGGCGCGCCGCCCCAATCGGCGGCATCAAACGGCTCATCCAACGGCGGCGGCGTGGCTACGCAAGCCAGTTCCGGCGTGGGAATGGGGGTCGTGGTGGGCGTGGGCGTCACGGAGGGCGTGGCTGTCGGCGGAATGGGCGAGGCTGTCGCCGTAGGAGCGGATGTGTTGGTCGGCGATGGCGTAGGCGTAACGGTGCTGGTAGCGGTAGGCGTCGTCGTTGGCGACGGCGTGGGGGATGTGGTGCTCGTGGCTGTTGGCCCAGGCGTCACGGAAACCGTGGCCGTGGCGCTGGCAGTGGGCGCGGTCGTAGCGGTGGCAGTAGCCAGCACAGGCGTCAGGGTAGGCGTCGCCAGTGGATTTGTCCCCTGATCTATTTCCACGGCGTCGCGCACGCCATCGCCGTCGCTGTCGGCGCTGCGCGGATTGGTCTTGTAGACCTCTACTTCCTCGCCGTCCTTCAACAAGTCGCCATCCGTGTCCGGGTTGCGCGGGTCTGTGCCGTGCAGCAGCACCTCTTCACCGTCGAGCAGCCCGTCGCCATCACTGTCAGGGTTTTGCGGGTCGGTGCCGGCAATACTCTCCTGCGGCCCGCTCACGCCATCGTTGTCCTCATCCCCTTGCGTAATGGCGGTAGCTGCCGCTGCTGTGGCTGTTGACGCCGTCACCGCTAACGATGTTTCCGTCGCTGCCGACTCTGCCGGCAGCAATCCAGGCGTCAGCGAACTGGTCAGCGTCAACATGGGCAAACCCGTTGCCGTCGCTGCGCCTTCGCCGCGCAAACGGTCGCCAAAGAGCAGAAACAGTAAGCCAAAGACACAGGCAAAGGTCACCACCACCACCGCTGCGTACCCCAACACGGGCGGAATCATAGAAGCCGTGGTGGCTTGCCCTGGCAATGCCTGGCGCGCCCCGCTGCGCGTGGCTACTTCAATTTCAAACGGAATCGTTTCCGCGCCGCCAAACAGGCTGGTCGAACGCGCCTGCAAAGCCAGGTCTACCACCGCTTCCTGGCCTGGCTCCAGCGGCAGGTGTCCCGTTTCGCCGCGGAACTGCACCCGTTCGCTGCGCCCTACCACGCTCAAATCGGCTGCCGTGTTGCCCGTATTACGCACAAACAGCCGCACCGCCCCCGGCAGCCGCAGTTCGGCGTTCTCCAGGCGCGCTTCAAAAGAAGTGAATGCGCCCACAAGCAGCGAGCCATTCGCCGACGCCGTAGTGTGCGGGTGCTGCTGGGAGATCAG
>JAGVTM010000551.1 GCA_019136785.1 Chloroflexota bacterium
CGCCAGCTCCGTCTCACGGGCTTGTAGGGTAGCCTGTAGCTCGTCCAGGCGCTGCCGCGCGTCGCGCAAATCTGTTTGCGCCGACTGCCAGTCGCGCCGCAGCGCCGCCGCTTCGGCCATCAAGTCGCCTGCTTTTTCGGTTAGTTTCTCCTCAAACGCCTGCTCCAACTCAGCCCGGTCAGTCAGGGCTGTGGCCGCTTCTTGCTGCAAATGGCGCAGGAAAACCAGGTCGGGCAGCGATAACTGCGCTGCAGCTTGGGGAGGAGCGCTAATCAGTTCCACTGGCAATTCTTCGGGAGCGTCAGGCAGTAAATGCGCTGCTCGCAGATCAGCCAGCGTTGCGCTCTGGCTCAGCATAGCCGACAGGTCGGCATCGTCCACAGTTCCCAGCCACCCATAAACGCGCCCGGCGGCAAATACCTGGCAGGCGCGGGCATACACGTTGCCCCACACCTGACCGCCAGCGTGCACAACGGCTTCGCGGGCCACAATGGAGCCACGCACCAGACCGCGTATTTCCACGCGGGGGGCAATAATATCGCCAATGACCACGCTCTTGGGGGGCACAGACACAGCCGTATTGGTCCGTAAATCCCCGTTGTGTATGCCAGAGATTTTCAGACTGAGACCCAACAGGCGGGCCAGAAAGCCGCGATTGGTTTGATTATGACGCTTGATGGACATAATGCAGCATCTGCGGGGCTCAACTGTTTGCTGAGCCGACCATGAAATTTGAGGCGCGCCCAATAGTATCTCAGGTTGGCAAAGGACACAATGTGCAAAGGTTCCCACCCAAGATGAGAACCCCCTATAAAACCAGCCATTTCTTGCTTGTATACTCCTGCCAAGTTTGATAAACTGCGAGCATCATGCGCCGAATGCGTTTGTCGTCTACGCTGTTGATTATTACCAGCTTGTTGGCCTTTCTGGCCAGCGGCGGCATGGCGGCGGCTGCCGAACTGCCAACGCCAGGCGTCACGGGCTATGCCCAGATTCCAGGCGACGTTCTGGTTGAGTTGTTCCTCTCGCCGCCCATCACCGCGCCCGGCGAGCGCATCACGGCTAACTTTGTCGTCACCAATCGCAGCCGCCAACCTGTTACGCCCCTCGTTGAGATTCCCCTGCCGGCAAATCTGGAGCTAAATTTGGGTATATTGCCGGCAGCCACCAGCTTTGACCTGATCAACAACCAGATTACCTGGCAGCCCGTTGTTCAGCCCGATGGCGGTCAGCAAACGATGTCGCTGCCATTTCGGGTTGGCGCCGCCGACCTGAGCGCGCCCGAGCGGGAGTTTCGCCTCAACCTGGTTACGGTGAAAGAGACCCTGACGGCAGCCGCCTCCTATTGGGTGGGCTTGCCGCCCACCGCCGCCATTCTGGTTAACCCCATGCAGCCGGCGGTTGGCCAGCCAGTGCAGTTGCTGGCGCGCATTGAGGGTTCTGGCCCCTTTGTGCAGGTGTGGCAGACGGGCGATCAGCGGGAACTGGAGGCGGTTGATCCGGTGGTAGTCTATCCGGTCGCCGGACAATATCAGGTCACGTTGCACGTAGCCAATCCTCTGGCGGCGACGCGCGTGACGGCTGTCATTGACGTAGTCGAAGCCCCCACTGCGGCATTTGCCCTGGACGACCCCACGCCTGCTGCCGGACAAATCATCCATTTCACCAATCTGAGCGGCGGCGCGCCCCCCTTGCAGTTTTTGTGGGATTTTGGGGATGGACAGACGAGCAGCGAGCGGGAACCAGCCCACCAATACGCTACCCCTGGCGAATATAAGATCAGCCTGACTGTGCAAAATGCCGGCAGTCGCGCTGCCTTTGTCTGGCCCTTAACTGTTGGCGTCCTGCCGCAAGCCCAGCTTTTGCTGCCGGCAGAAGCTATGGCCGGGGAGACAGTGGTGGGCCAGGCGGCTGGAGATAGCACCGTTGACAGTTATGCGTGGGACATGGGCGACGGTCACGTCTACGAAGGCAGCGCCGTCAATCATGTTTACTGGACAGGCGGCGACCATTATGTGACCATGACGGCCCGCAGTGAATACGGCGAGACCCAGGTGGGGCAATGGATCCGTATTGCCCTGGATAGAGGCCACACGGTTTTCTTGCCCTTGCTGTCATAT
>JAGVTM010000502.1 GCA_019136785.1 Chloroflexota bacterium
CAGAGATAGGCGGAAACGCTCTCAGAAAGGGAATCTTGGCGTCCTTTTCGTCTTCGCGGTAAGTAGATACCGGCTACCATAAAAAGCCTGCTCCAGCAGACTATCAAAGCGTCGCTGCCAGTCGCTGCCAGAGTATGCTTCAGCATACTTCCCTGTTTTAGCCAGGGAATTCATTCCCTGGCTGGCTGGCGCCTGTGGCGCATAAATGTAACATTATCAAACTACGTAGTCCGCAGCCTGAGCCTGTCGCAGGCAAAACAGGGCTCCAGCAAGCTCAGCCCACGAGACGGTCTACAATCAAAGAACTATCAATTCCACCGCCGCCTCACCAAAAACTTGCATAGAACCACTGCCTATGATAGCTTTATGCGCAGTACCCTGCATTGGCCAGCAATGCCTGGGCGCTATTTTTTTGTATCAATGCCGCGCACCCACTCGCGCCCTTAACCGACAATCAAACAGGTATGAGCTCAGACCAAATTCTGCTCAGCGCTGAAAACGTCTCCTTGCATTTCGGCGGCGCTGCCGTACTCAGTAATGTCAATTTTGACGTCAGAAAGGGAGAAATCCGCGCCATCATCGGCCCCAACGGCGCCGGCAAAACCTCCATGCTCAACTGCATCAGCGGCTTTTACCGCCCCCAGGCAGGCCGCGTCATGTTTCAAGGCCATGACCTCACCAAAACGCCCCCCCACAAAATCGCCAGCCTGGGTCTGGCTCGCACCTTTCAAAACATCGCCCTCTACACCGGCTTGAGCACCCTTGACAACCTCATGGCTGCCCGCCACATCCACATGAAGCAGAACAGTCTGCAAAGCATGTTCTACTGGGGCGCAGCCCAACGGGAGGAGGTACTCCACCGCCAGGTCGTCGAAGAAATCGTAGATTTCCTGGAAATAGCCCACATCCGCAAAGCCATCGTCGGCGCGCTGCCCTACGGCTTGCGCAAACGGGTCGAACTGGGGCGCGCCCTGGCTCTGGAACCCACCCTTTTGCTGTTGGACGAGCCTATGGCCGGCATGAACGTCGAAGAAAAAGAAGACATGGCCCGCTTCATTCTGGACATCCACGAACGACGCGGCATCACCGTCATCCTGATCGAACACGACATGGGCCTGGTCATGGACATTTCCAACCGCGTCGTAGTCCTGGATTTTGGCGTCAAAATCGGCGACGGCGTCCCCGACGAGATCAAAAACGACCCCGCCGTCATTCATGCTTATTTAGGCCAGGCGTAACATGCCCCCGCGCCCCCCACTACCTGTCACCCGTTCCCTATTCCCCATTTCCCGTTCTCTGTTTTCCGTTTTCCGGTCCCTGTTGCCTGTTAACTGTTGATATGATTCCACAAACTCTCCCCCAGCATTTCCAACAGCTTGCCGCCCGCTATGGCGCGCAAAAAGTGGCGCTGCGCCAGAAAGAGTACGGCATCTGGCAGGAATTCAACTGGCAGCAGTCCTACGAAAACGTGCGCGACTTCGCCCTGGGCTTGATTGCCCTGGGCATGCAGCGCGGCGACCATGTGGCTACCGTGGGGGATAACGACCGCCAATATTTATGGGGCTACCTGGCATTGCTGGCGGTAGGCGGCGTTCAGGTCGGCCTGTTTACCGACGCCATCAGCAACGAAATCGCCTACATTGTGGACCACAGTGACGCCTGCTTCGTGCTGGCCAAAGACCAGGAACAATGCGACAAACTGCTGGAAATCCGGCAGCAAATTCCCAAAGTCAAACACGTCATTTACTGGGATGATCGCGGCCTCTGGAATTACGACGACCCCTGGCTCGTTTCCTTTGCCGCCGTGCAAGAACTGGGCCGGAAACTATTGGCGCAGCAGCCCGACCGCTTTGAGCAAGAAACCGCCCTGGGGCGCAGCGATGACCTGTGCATTCTTTGTTACACCTCTGGCACAACCGGGCTGCCCAAAGGGGCCATGCTCACCCACCAAAACCTGATTTTTGTCACCAATGCCTACCAGGAAGTGGATGTACGTTACGACACCGATAACCACGTCAGCCTGCTGCCCCTGGGCTGGATTGGCGAGCACGCCCTGGGCGTGGCCCCCCACGTCATCAACGGCGTCATCATGAACTTCCCCGAAGAGCCAGAAACGGTGC
>JAGVTM010000009.1 GCA_019136785.1 Chloroflexota bacterium
CATTGTGCGCTTTTATAACGCCCTGACGCAGCCGGTGAGCAGCGCTTTCCGCCTGGGTCGCCCGGCGGCGGCAGCCTGGCGCGCCAACCTCAACGAAGAAAATGAGGCTGCGCTGCCCGTGCAAAACAACGTTATTCCCGTGCAGGCGCGGGGCAAGGAGATTGTGACGGTGCGGGTGCGGCTGGAACCGGCCCCGCTGATTGAGGATTTCACCCGCCACCCCGCCCGCATCCTGCCGCAGCTTTTGCCTCTGGCGGACATAGGCTCTACCGAAACGCCGCCGCTGCTCACGGAAAGGGAAGTCGCCGCCGAGGAGGAACGCGCCGTGCAGTTGGCGGCGGCGCTGCAAGCCATCCGCAGCGAGGCTTACCTGCTGCAAGCGGACACCGAACGACGCGCGGCGCCCGACCTGGCACAACTGGCGCTGCTGCAGCGCCTCAAAGGGCGTGAAGCGACCCTGGCGCGGCAGCATTACGAAGCCCAGATTTCCGCCCTGCTGAACCGGCAACTGCTGGTGACGCGGCAAATGGAAAAGAACCTGGACAAAATTGGCGAGTCGCTGAACTGGGCGCGGGTGCGCAAACGGGTAGGGGAGTTCCTGATTCACTACTACGAGGGGCTGCTGGATGCCAAACCATGACCCGGCCCGACACTTCAGTGACCGTCGTTGAAGTAACGACCGTTGTTGCTTCGACGACCGTCGTTTTCAGCGACATTGACGGCACGCTGATTGACGCCGCCTATTCTTATGCGCAGTCCCAACCAGCCGTGGCCGCGCTGCTGGCGCGCGGCATCCCCCTGGTGCTTTGCTCCTCCAAAACGCGCGCCGAACAGCAAACCTTGCGCGCTGCTCTGGGCATTCCCGATCCTTTCATTGTGGAAAATGGCAGCGCCATTTTCATTCCCGCCGGTTACTTCCCGTTTCCACTGCCGTCGTCGCGACGGGTAGATGGCTGGCAGGTCCTTGAATTGGGGGTGGGGGCGGCGTCTATCCGCGCAGCGTTGGCGCGCCTGCGCCGCCAGACCGGGCTGGAGATTCAAGGGTATGCTGGTTTGAGCGCAGCGCAGGTGGCGCAGGCGACGGGGCTGGATTTGCCGGCAGCGGCGCGGGCGCAGCAGCGAGAGTACAGCGAGACAATCGTGACGCCGTTAAGCGCCGCGGACCTGGCGCGGCTGCAACGGGAACTGGCGGCGCAGGGGTTGAGCATCGTCTCCGGCGGGAAGTTTTACACGGTGACGGGGGCAGCCAGCGACAAGGGGGTAGCTGTTGCCCGCCTGACTGCTCTGTTTCGCCAGCAGTGGGGGGAGGCGATCACCATAGGCCTGGGGGACAGCGCCAACGATGCGCCGCTGCTGGCGGCGGTGGATCGGCCCTATCTGGTGCAAAAGCCGGGGGGCGTGTGGCAGGAGATGCCAGATGTGCCGGCACGCCGCGTGCCGGCACGTCGCGTGCCCTCTGTCGGACCCCTGGGCTGGCGGCAGGCAGTCATGGCTGAACTGGGCCTGTAATCTGTGGACCATGGATAGACATACAACCGGGTTTTGCTGTACTGGGGTCTTCATGCCCATCCCGCTTGCCTGTCAGATGGGTAGAGTGGTTTGCCGGCATTCCTCTTTAGTGGTAGCTTTATGCAAACCTACCCAAACGAGGCCGCCATGTCCACACCTGTTAAGACCAATACCCTGTTTTACGGCGACAATCTTTCCATTTTGCGCCAGCATATTGCCGATGAAAGCGTAGACCTGGTTTACCTGGATCCCCCCTTCAATTCTAACCGCAGTTACAACGTCCTGTTCAAAGACGAAAGCGGGTTGGACGCCGAAGCGCAGCTAGAAGCGTTCCAGGATACCTGGCATTGGGGACCAACCACGCAGCAACCGTACCACGAGATTATCACCCAGGGGCCGCCGCGCATCAGCAAAATGATTGGGGCGCTCTATGACGCCGTGGGCGCGAACCAGATGATGGCTTACCTGGTCATGATGACTGCCCGCCTAGTGGAACTGCATCGGGTATTGAAGCCAACAGGTAGCCTCTATTTGCATTGTGATCCTACGGCAAGCCACTATCTCAAAATTATTCTGGACACTATTTTCGGGGGAGAAAATTTCATAAAC
>JAGVTM010000512.1 GCA_019136785.1 Chloroflexota bacterium
TATGGACATTCAAATGCCAGGGGTCAACGGCATTGAAGCCACGCGCCAGATTGTGCATACCAGCCCGCACATCGGCGTGATCATGGTGACGATGTTTGAAGATAACGATTCGGTGTTTGCCGCCATGCGCGCCGGGGCGCGGGGTTACGTACTCAAAGGAGCAGATCAGGAGGAAATGCGGCGTACCATTCAGGCGGTGGCCCGCGGGGAAGCTTTGTTTGGGCCAGCCATCGCCGCCCGGCTGTCCTCTTTCTTCCAGAGGCCGAAAACGGCGTCCCTCCCTTTTCCCGACCTGACGGAGCGGGAACAAGAGGTTTTGCGCTGGCTGGCGCAGGGTTTGAGTAATCAGGAGATCGCCGATAAGTTGTTCATCAGCAGCAAAACGGTGCGCAATCACGTTTCGAACATTTTCAGTAAGTTGCAGGTGGCAGACCGGCTGCAGGCGATCATGCGCGCCCGCAGCGCCGGACTGGGGTGACGCGCTGGCCGCCTGTCAAGTAAAAGAAAAGCGGCGCAGCGTTTGGGCGTTGATGGCGACGATGATGGTGCTTAGGGACATCGCCAGCGCGCCTACAGCCGGCGGGAGGTCAATGCCCCAGGGGGCGAGAATGCCGGCAGCCAACGGAATCGCCACAATGTTATACCCCGCCGCCCACCAGATATTTTGCACCATTTTACGCTGGCTGGCCCGGCTCAACTGAATGATTTTCACCACGTCCAGCGGGTTGGACTGCACCAGAATCAGCCCGGCAGACTCCACCGCCACATCTGTACCGCTGCCAATGGCGATGCCAATGTCAGCGCGGGTGAGCGCCGGGGCGTCGTTCACGCCATCGCCCACCATCGCTACCTTCTTCCCCTGCTTTTGCAGTTTGCTCACTTTCTTGTCTTTATCTTCAGGCAGCACCTCCGCAAAGTAGTGGTCAATATTTAGCTCCTGCGCCACGGCTGCGGCGACATCCTGGCTGTCACCTGTAAGCATAGCCACTTCAATACCCATTTCGTGCAGTTTCTGCACGGTTCGCCGACTTTCTTCGCGGATCACGTCTGCCAGAGCAAAAGCGGCTATCACTTCTTCGCCGCGAATCAGATAAATAACGGCCTGCCCTTTGCTCCCTGCCTGCTGGCCAAAGTGGGCAATAGCATCAGGCAATGGCGTGTGCAAAAACTCTAACAAGCGCGGACCGCCAGCATAGAAGGTTGCGCCAGCATACACAGCCTGCACGCCACGCCCCTTTAAGGCAACAAAGTCGGTCACGCTTTTTACTTCTACCTGTCGCTGCTGCGCCGCCGTGATGATAGCGCGGGCAATAGCGTGCTCAGAGTCGCTCTCAACTGCTGCTGCCAGAGACAAGGCTTCTGCTTCCGATACGCCATTGACAGCGGCGATAGCCACCACGCCTTGCTCTCCTTTGGTCAGTGTGCCAGTCTTGTCGAAAATAATGGTGTCCAGGTTCCGCGCCTCCTCTAGCGCCAGGCGATCCCGCACTAAAATGCCGTTACGAGCAGACAGGGCGGTGGTAATAGCCACAACCAGAGGCACAGCCAGTCCCAGGGCGTGCGGACAGGCTATGACCAACACCGTGACGACCCGCTTCAGAACTTCAATGTTAAAACCAGCGGCGATGCTCCAGACAAGGGCTGTCAAAGCGGCGGCGGCTAAAGCCGCGTAGAACAAGAAAGAGGCGGCGCGGTCAGCCAGGAGTTGGGTCTTTGACTTGCTGGCCTGCGCTTCTTCCACCAGACGCATGATACCTGAAAGCGCCGTGTCCGCACCGACAGCCGTGACCAGAATCCGTAAACTGCCGCTGCCTTCATTAACTGTACCGGCAATCACGCGGCTGCCCGGAGATTTTTGTACCAGTCGGGACTCCCCTGTGATCATAGCTTCATTTACATCCGAGCCGCCGTCATAGACCTCGCCATCGGCGGGAATGCTGCCGCCCGGACGGACCAAAACCCGATCACCCGCCTGTAGTTGGGCAACAATCACCTTTTCAGAACTGCCATCCTCGCCAATCCGCTCCGCCTCATCAGGCATCAATTTAGCCAGTTCATCCAGCGCGCCCGAGGCCTGGCGCACGCTGCGCATCTCCAGCCAGTGCCCCAGCAGCATC
>JAGVTM010000267.1 GCA_019136785.1 Chloroflexota bacterium
GCTCTGAGCTTGTCGAAGGAATAGGCGGGTTGCCAACCCACCCTACGATACACTGTTGTCAAAGGAGTACGACATGAAAAGCCATGAAGTTGAGTATCAAGTTTTTGGCGACGACCTGCAATTTGTGCAGATTGAACTGGACCCCGGCGAAACCGTAATTGCGGAAGCGGGGGCCATGATGTATATGGAAGATGGGATTACGTTCGACACGAAAATGGGGGATGGCTCCCGACCTGATCAAGGCTTGATGAGCAAACTGGCGGCGGTGGGGCGGCGGGCCATAACGGGCGAGAGCCTGTTCATTACGCACTTCACCAATGCCGGGCAGGGCAAGCAGCGCGTGGCCTTTGGCGCGCCCTATCCAGGGAAGATTATTGCCATTGACCTGGACGAAGCCAACGGCGAGCTAATCTGCCAGAAAGATTCCTTCTTGTGCGCCGCGTTGGGTACCGAATTGAGCATTGCCTTCAACCGCAAGTTGGGCGCCGGGTTGTTTGGCGGCGAGGGTTTCATTTTGCAGCGCATGCGCGGCGACGGCTACGTCTTTATCCACGCTGGCGGCACAATCGTGGAGCGCCACCTGAACGGCGAACGGCTGCGCGTGGATACAGGCTGCATTGTGGCTTTTGAGTCCACGATTGACTATGACATTCAGCGCGCTGGCAGCCTGAAATCTATGCTGTTTGGCGGCGAAGGTATCTTCCTGGCAACGTTGCAGGGAACCGGGCGCGTCTGGCTGCAATCGCTCCCCTTCTCGCGCCTGGCGGATCGGATTCTGGCGTTCGCGCCGCAGACGGCTGGCGGCAAAACCCAGGGTGAAGGCTCTGTCATTCGCGGCTTGAGCAACCTGTTCGAGCAGTAATCTGCGTCGAAGTTCAGCTTTTACCGGGGGAGGGATCAGGGCGAGGGGGCGCAGCGCCCCCCTCGCCCTGTGAAATAGTCTGGGGGCAGGCGGCTAGGGCTCCCAAAAGAACGTTGAGCCATTGCTGCCACACTCGCGCCGCGATGTCAGGCAAGCTGGTGCTGAGGATACATTTCCACGAAGTAGCTGTGGCAGGCTTCGTCAATTAGCTCTGGCGTCAGGCGGGGCGGAATGTTTTCATAGCTGCAAATAGATACCAGCGTTTTCAATAGATCGCGGGGATGCACGGCTTGCAGTTCCCGTCGCGGTTCCCGATACCATTTCTTCAGCAAATATAAGAACCCGTCCTTGTCAAAAGGAACGCGGTGCTGCTGGCAAGCATTGGTGAATATCTGGTAAAACAACCGCTCGTCAGGGGCGCTGACTTCTACTTTCATTTGAATGCGGCGCAGGAAGGCGTTGTCTACCAGTTGGCCCGGGTCCAGGTTGGTAGAGAAGACGATCAACTGGCGAAAAGGAAAAGCCAACACCTGGCCCGATTGCAGCCGCAGGAAATCAATCCGGTTTTCCAGGGGCACAATCCAGCGGTTGAGCAACTGCTGTGGGCTAAGCTGCTGGCGACCAAAGTCGTCAATCAGGAACATGCCGCCGTTGGCTTTGAGCTGCAGGGGGGCTTCGTAATATTTGGCAATCGGTTCAAAGCGAAGTTCCAACGCTTCCATGGTCAGTTCGCCGCCGACCATGATTGTGGGGCGCTTGAACAGTCCCCAGCGAGCGTCAATACGGCCAAATTCGGCGGCGACCGCTTCGTCGAGGGGAACGGCTTCGTGGTAGAGGGGGTCAAAGATCTTGACGATTTGGCCGCCAATGGTGACGGCGTAGGGAAGCCAGATGGGTTCGCTGCCGGCAATCAGCCGCGCAATAGCCTGGGCAATAGTAGTTTTGCCGTTGCCTGTGGGCCCGTAGAGGAAGAGGGAAGTGCCGGCATTGACCGCGGGCCCAATTCGCCGGTGAAAGTTATCTGGCAGGATCAACTCTTGCAGCGCCTGCTTCACTGCCGCCGGACGCACCTGCCCCCATCGTTCCGTTTGCAACCGGATCGCCTGGTTATAAGAATCAATATCTACGGGGGCCGCGTCCAGGTATTGCGAGCGGTCTATGGCATCACGGGCGCGGGCTGTGCCTTCATCCGTCAGGCGATAAGCATAGCTCAGGCGACCGAGCGTGCCTGTACGCGCCACTTCCACCAGGTGC
>JAGVTM010000498.1 GCA_019136785.1 Chloroflexota bacterium
GGATCAGCACCAATACCCGTTCTACCTGTACGACGAAACCACCGCCCTGACGCTGGACACCGACCGCGACACCTACCGTCCAGGCGAGACCATTCAAGCCGGCGGTTTCGTGACCAACACCAGCCCCCTGGCGCAAGACATGATTTTGCGCGTGTATCATGACAGCGACTTGTTGCTGTCGCAGGCGCTTTCGCTGACGCCGGGCCAGGGCTTTGGCTACCAACTGACGCTGACGGCCACCGCGCCGCTCAGTTCCACCAATTTCAACCTGGCGGCGACGGCTAACGGGCGGGCGGTGTTCAAGACGGTGACGGTCAGCGAACCGCAGGTGGCGGCGCGGCTGGACGCGCCGGCCGTAGCCGGGCGGGCGCCGTTCTCGGCCACGCTGACGCTGACCAATACGGGCATTGTGCCGGCATCGGTCACCGCCCTCATCCAGAACGCCGCCAACAGCCAGCTCTTCAACCTGGTTCCGGGCCAGGTGGCTCGCCTGGAAGGCAGCCTGAGCATTACCCAGGACACCGTGGTGACGGCGCCCCTCAGCGGCGACCTGACCACCACCCTGACACAGACCGTTCTCTTTGGCGAGGCGGCGACCATTGCCGTCACGCCACAATCCGTCTACGCGGTGGGACTGGTCAATGTGCCCTACCTGTTGACCAACACGGGCATCTTGCCCACTGCTTTCGACACAACGTTCACGCTGCAAAACAGCGGCGGCGCGACGGTGACCAGCCTGACCATCCCCACCGACTTGCCCGTGGGCGAAAGCCAGGCCGGGCTGCTGCCGTTGGGCTATCTGCCGGCAGACACCTACACCCTGGCTTCCGTCATGCCGTTCGGCAGCGGTTCGGCGCAGTTCGTCGTCCTGACCGGGCGCGAAGCGCACCTGACGGCGGTAGCCGGTTCGGCTGTGGCCGCCACCGTGCCCGTGACGGCCACCGTCAGCAATACGGGGCTGGAGACCTTCAGCGGGCAGGTGACGCTGCAAGCGCCCGCCTTTGCCGCCAGCGCGCCCGTGGTCAACCTGGCGTCCGGGCAGAGCATCGCCCTGCTGCTGCTGGTGGACGTCAGCGCCGCCGCCGCCGGCGACCACGGCGCGCACCTGCGCCTGCTAGACGAGGCGGGCAGCGAGGTGGACCAGGCAGACGTCACCCTGACCGTGCCTGGCCCCGACCTGGTCTTGACCAACCTGCCCACTAACCTGACGCTGCCCGTCAGCACCACCGTGACGATGACGTTTGGCGTGGCTAATCACGGCGCAGCGGCGGGCGAGGGCACGCTCAGCTTTGCCTTTAGCGACTATGTGGACGAAGTGCAGCGCTTCTGGCTGGCCGGCGGCCAGGACGGCAGCGTCAACTTCACCTTCTTTGTGCCGCCGGACATCGAAGCCAAAGTGTACCCGGCGCCTTACACTTTCAATGACGAACCGGGCGTGCTGTTCCTGAACGTCGAAGGCATAGACATTGGCGTGACGCCATCGCTGGACAAGGCGGGCTATTATGAAGGGGAAACGGCGCTGCTGACGCTGCACATCAGCGAACTGGCGGCCCGGCCCACTGTGCCGCTGTACGCGCTGGTGCGCTTCAATGCGTATAGTGAGCGGCAGCCGTTTACGCTGCCGGCATTGGGCAGCACCAACCTGACCTTCAGCGTACCCGTTTCCTTCCTGGGCGACGAAAAGGTGTTCTATGGCATCTACGGCGAAGCCTCCGATACCAGCATCCACCTGAACACCCTCTACCTGCCGCAGTTGTACCCGGACGTGACGGTGCTGACGGACAAGCAGGTGTATGAGCCTGGCGAAACGGTGCTGGCCACGGTGGTGACCACGGCCACGGGGCAGTTGGATGTGGTAGCGCCGGGCTTTGCCGGCATTATCCCCCTGCCCGGCCACGATACCACCTTCACCTTTACCCTGCCCCTGGCTATCGCCCGCGGCACGTACAGCATTGACGCCGTGCCCCAAGATTGCAACTGCCTGCACGAAGGCGAAACGCTGCGCACCCCCTTTGACGTGACCGCGCCCGAAGTGCGCGTGGTGAATGCCTATCTGGAGACGCCCGCCTGCGAGACTGGCGCGCCCAATCTGCTCCACCTGGACATCGCTGCCGACGAAGCGGTCACGGGCCTGCTGCGCGTCTGGCTGGAGCCGCCCAATGGGGCGCAATCCCTGCTGGCGGAGCAGGTGATCAGCGTGGCGGCGTTGCCCGCCAATATGTTCACGGTGCCGTTTACCCCCACCAGCGACCAGAGCGGCCAGCATCGGGTGCGGTATGAACTGCTGCACCTGGCGGCTGCCGACCTGTTCTACGCCGTAGGTGCGGAGGTGTGCGACGCCGGGCAAGCGATTGTGGTGGGCGTGGTTACGGATAAGGCGTCGTATAACGACGGCGAATCCGTGCTGGCTACCGTGACGCTGTTTGCCTTGCAGCCAGGCCCCGGCGACCTGACCCTGACGGTAGACGGCGGGCTGGCGAGCAGCCAGGCGGTGGCCCTGAACGGCGGCTACCAGACGGTGACGGTTGACCTGGGCGCGGCGTTCGCCGCCGGCGAGCACGAGGTGCAGGCAGTGTTAACGCAGGCGGGTCTGCACAGCGCGGCGGATACGCGCTTCGACTACGGCGCAGACCTGCCTGACCTGGTTATCTCGCCGCCGCTTGTGCTGCGCAACGGCACGCTGGAACGGAATGCGGACTTGTTTGTGGTCAATGCCGGCAGCAATGCCGCCCCCGCCACCACCATCGCCCTCTACCTGGGCCACCCGGACAATGGCGGGCAACTGGTGGGCACGGCGGCTGTGCCCTCGTTGGCTGCCGGCCAAAGCCATACGGCGCGCCTCGGCTACTCGGTGGCCGGCGTCACCGGCTCCACTTACACGCTGGTGGCTCGCGTAGACCCCACCAATGCCATCGCCGAACGGCGCGAGGACAACAACCAGGCGCAGACGGAGTCGCGCATGCCGCCCACTGTGGAAGCCGGCCCCGACCAGACGATTGTGGAAGGCGGCTCGGTCAGCCTGAGCGGCGCGTACTACACGGGCCCCGACCCGCTGGACAGCTACGCCGCCAACCTGTTCTGGGAGTACCAGGACGAGGTGATCTCGCCCACCGTGCCCATGGTGACGATTAGCGGCACGCTGGCGCTCATGAGCGGCTCTTACACCTATCTGGATGACAACCCGTATCCGGTGAGCATCACCGTGTGCGACAGCAGCGGCATGTGCGCCCAGGATACCTTCCTGGTAACGGCGCTGAATCTGCCGCCTGTGGTAGAGGCCGGCCCCGACCAGACGGCAGACGCCGGCGCGGTGGTGGGATTGGCGCCGGCGACGTTTACGGATGCCGGCATCTACGACGTCCACGCCGCCCTCATTGATTGGGGCGATGGCGCTGTAGCCGAGGGTATCATCGTCGAACTGGACGGTTCAGACAGCGTCGCCGCCACCCACATCTACCTGACGGGCGGCGTCTACACGGCGACCGTCACCGTCTGCGACGACGACAGCGACTGCCACAGCGACTTCTTCCTGGCTACCATCATTGGCAACAACGATCCGGTAGCTCTGCCAGACACAGCCACCACAGCCGAAAACACGCCTGTGAGTGTGAACGTGCTGGCGAATGACAGCGACGCCGATGGCGATCCGCTTGCCGTCGTGGCCCTGACGGATCCGCTGCACGGCAGCGCCGCCATCGCCCTGGATAATACAGTCCTCTACACCCCCACTCTGGGTTACAGCGGCAGCGACAACTTCGATTACACCATCAGCGATGGACAGGGCGGTACGGCGACGGCTACGGTGACCGTCACAGTCACGCCTGTTAATGAGAATCCGGTGGCCCTGGACGATACGGCAACCACGCCTGAAAACACCCCCATTACCATTGACGTGCTGGCGAATGACAGCGACGCCGATGGCGACCCGCTAACCGTATCGTCCGTTACGCTGCCTGCGTCTGGCTCGGCGGCGATCAATCCAGACAACACAGTCACCTACTCCCCTGACCCTGGCTTTAGCGGCACGGATAGCTTCGACTATACGGTCATTGACGGACAGGGCGGCGCGGATTCAGCCACCGTCACCGTTACGGTGACGCCCGTGGCTGCCGCCTGCGACCTGTATCCGATTGCCTTGCATGAGGATACCCTGGACGGCGTGGAGGTGGGCGATCTGCTGGAAGACATCATGAATGGCGAAAATCCGGGTAACTTCGGCTGGTTGACGTGGACAGGCGACAACAACGTACCGGCTCTCATCGCCAGTTTGACGCCTCCCGGAAACAGCTACACCTACATCAATCCCAATGACCCCGATGACCACACTGTGTCTGCGGGCGATTGGGTAGAAGGCAAGCCTGGGGTTTCCAATGCCAAAGGCGTGCGGGACGCGCTGGACGTGCTCAAGACCATTGACATTGTTGTGCCTGTGTGGGATGACGTGCAAGGGAATGGGGCCAACGTTGTCTATCGCGTTTCCGCTTTTGCCCTGGTACGCCTGGTTGATTACCAACTGCCAAAGCAAAATCGGATATCCGTCATCTTCCTGGGCTACGCCTCCTGTAATGGCATGTCAGCCATTGACGGCAGTCAGATGTTTGTTGATGCTGGTTTGCTCCGGCCCTGGGTGCGGGAAATAGGCTTGACGCGGCGAAATAGCTGGCTGGCTGCCGGGTAGGGGCGTATGCAATACGCCCCTACAGGGACAGAAAGGCGCTGATTTTCTAGCTGCAAATCAGCGCCTTTCTGCGCGCCATCAGCGTCGGTAACACCCCAGTAAATCGTGGTGATCTCTTTAACCGCCTACCGGCCCCGCAAAGCGAGCAAAAAGGCATCAGCCACGGGCAATTTTGGGCGCAGACGCGCCCAAAATTGCCCATGAAAATGGGTGTCAGCCCCGCCGCAGGCGGGGCTGACACCCACCACGATTAAGTGCAGCGCTACCTCAGCGTCATCTGCGTGCCATTAACGGACTAATTCCCTACCATTGAGCAGCCTGGGTCTACAGATAGCTTATAGACCCGGCCATTCGCCAGGTTTTGGCTGCTGCCTGGACTGTACCCAATGTAAATGGGCAGGGGGTAAGTCCGCATGGTGAAGGTGGGCGCGGGATAGGTGGCTGTACCGCGGACCGCCCCATTAGCCCAATGGCGCGAGTTGCAGGTGACGCCATCACAAACCAGGTCAGATTGGATAGCGTTCCAGGGCGCGCGCGGGCGGAAAGGCGTGCTGTATGTGTTATAACCGCTCACGGCGAGATTCAGGGCGACTAATGTGGGCGGCCCGCCGTACACAAAGGGAATGGCGTACTGCACATCGGGGTGAGCAAAGAGGGGATTGGCTGCGCCGGGCGCGTAGGAGCCCACAGCCATAATGCTCCGGCCCCAACTGTGCCCATCCGCCGGACAGGAAGCCACCGGCGGCAAAATCAAAGCCCCGCCCGTCATATCTGCCACTTGCGCGGAGAGATTGGGCATCTGGCATTGAATGTAGCCGGTCGGCCCCATGATAGCCTGGCTCATGCTAACGACAGCCCCCGCCTGGGGGATACAGGTGGGCGAGATGTCCACCGTGCGCGTGAACGTGTTGATGCCCACCTGCGCCGAAATCAAGACGGTGGCGGAAATGGTCGTGTCCTGGAATTGGACGTTCACCTCCCAGGCTGCCGAGTTGGGGGGAGAGGAACTGGCGCCAGCCGCCTCTGCCAGGCGCGCGCCGTGCAGCGCGGCGCTATAGGCAGCCAGGAGCGACAGCGCCAATATCCACCCCAACAGCAGCCCCCTATATTTCCCTGTGACTTGTCTGTTCGTCATGATCGCCTCCGAAAATAGACCGAATCGCCTACCCAATTTTGGAAAATCGGGCTGTCTTGTCAGCAGTGATTTGATAGATTGGTTCAATCTGGAAGATTGAACCAATCTAACCCATCATTTTACCCTTGACGTAATACTACAACGGTTTATACATAATTGCCCGGTATCCTCTATAATTCATTTTGCACAAAAACGTTCAGCGTGCGTCTCAAATATACCTTCTTTTGTCTCATTTGGGTGCAGTGTGGCGGCAAGCGTAACCGGACAGGGCTTTGATCACCAGCTAAAACAGGCGCTGAAGCATTTTCACGATGCGGCCTGGTTGAGCCAGCATTCGGCGCTGGCTTCTTCCTATTTTCTGGGGGACGTAGCGCCGGCAGACCCGGCCACGGCGCGGGGAACGGCGCTGCAAGGAGCGCTGCGACGGGCGGCGGACAGCCTGTGGGGCGAGAGCGGCCCGGCCAACCGGCAGCAGCTAGAAACGGATATGCCGCTTATTTTGCAGACCCCCGGCGCTCCCCGTTACGCCTTTCTGGTATTAGAACTGCGCTACTTCCACCGTTTCTTTAAGCCGCGCCGCCTGCCGCAAATATGGGAGGAGTTTCTGGGCGAGTCCCGCGCCGAATTTTACCGCGATCTGGACGCCGCCGTAGATTTGTTAGGACGGGCGCTGCTGGGGCAACTGCGCCCCACCTTTCGCCTGGAACAGCCGTTACAACTGGCAGGGGCGTTTGTGGGGCGGGAGCGGGTGCGGCAGCAATGCCTGGCGGCGCTGCGCGCCGGGCAAAGCGTAGCCTTCAGCGGGCCGGGCGGGGTGGGTAAGACCACGTTAGGCAGCGTCATTGTCACCGATTGGTCCGCCGGCGCCGTTTTTTGGTACACCATTCGTCCTACCCTGACCGATCATTTGCACAGCCTCCTCTATAGCCTGGGCTATTTTTTGCATCGCCAGGGCGCCTCCAATTTATGGCGGATGTTGGCGACGCAAGACGCCGCGGCGGCGGGTTCGGGCGGCGGCGGCGCCCTTCGGCAGGTTCAGGGCGGGCTTCTGGCGCTGGGGCTGCTGCGCGAAGACCTGGCGCAACTGCCGCCTGCGCCGCTGCTCTGTTTCGATGAACTGGATCGGCTGCGCCCGATGGATGTGGAAAACACGCCGCCCGCCCACAGGCAGTTACTGGAGTTTGTGGACAGTTTGCGCGGGTTGGCTCCCCTGCTAATCATAGGGCAGCGCGCCGTGGTGGATACGGACGCCCACCATGCCCTGACCGGATTGCCTGAGCCTGAGTTGCAGCGGCTGCTACAAAACGCGCATATTAACCTATCTCGCCAGGAAGCGGCGCGGCTGCGCCAATACACCGATGGTAACCCGCGCTTGCTACGGCTGTTTATCGCCCTGCACCAGGCAAACGAGGCAAACCCGGAAAACGCGGCGAGCGCCTTACCTGACCTGGGACAGACGCCCGCCTTGCAGCCATTGTTTGACCGTCTTTGGCTGCGCACGACGGCGGCGGAACAGCGGCTGCTGCAAACCCTGTCCGTCTTTCGCAGCCCGGCGCCCCAGGATGCCTGGCAGGCGCACACCGCCGCCTGGGACAGCCTGCGCCAACGCGGTTTGCTGCTGACGGATGAGCAGGGGGGCGTGACGTTGTGGCCCGCTTTGCGCGACCTGATATACGCTGAATTGCCTGTGGAACTGCGCGAGCAACTGCACGCCCAGGCGGCAGTCGTGCGCGCCGGGCGCGGCGAATACACCGCTGCCGCCCATCATCTTTGCCAGGCCGGGGCGGTTAAGCAGGCGATCCAACTGTGGTTCCCGCAGCGGCAGCAGGAAATCCAGCGCGGACAGGCGGCGGCGGCGCTGGCTGTTTTCCAGGAGGTTTCGCTGCGCCGCCTGGCGAAAAAGGAGCAGCAGGCGTTAGCGCTGCTGCGAGCGGAACTATATCAGCTTGGCGGGGAGTCGGCGCGCGGTCTGGCTGACCTGGAGGCGGTGGATTGGCCCGCAGCGGCAGCCGTGACCATTCAGGCGCGGGCGCTGCAAGGGGCGTTCCAGGAAGCGTTGGGACAGCCGGAGGCGGCGTTAGCCACATATGAGGTAGGCATGGCGGCGGCGCTGGAGATGCAGCGACAGTTATTGCTGCTGCGGGAACGGCGGGCGCGGCTGCATGTGCGGCAGCGGCAGATGCCGCAGGCGTGGCGCGAGGCGCGTCTGGCGCAGTATGAGGCGGAGAATTTGCAGGGGGTGGTGCAGGCGGAGCAGGGGGAGTATGCGGCGGCTTATGAGTCGTACCAGCGGGCTTTGGCGGTGGCGGAGGGGGTGGGGTATGATGCCGGCATCGCCCGCACCCACCGCGACCTGATCACCCTCCTCAGCCGCCAGGGGAAACTGGACGAGGTGATCGTCCACGCCGAACAAGCCATCGCCTATTACAACCGCATTGGCGACCGCCTCAATCAAGAGACGGTGCGCAGCATCCTTTCTTCTACCTATATCCAGACGCAGCAGTACGACCTGGCGGTGCAGGCGGCGGGGCAGGCGCTGCCCTTCTTTGAGCGCATTGGGCACACGCATGGCATTGGCGCAACGGCGGCGAATCTGGCTGAAGGATATTTCGGCCTGGGGGAGATGGCGCAGGCGCGCCGCTACGCGCTCCTGGTCTTGCAGCAGGAAGAACCATTTACCTACCCCTATGCCTTGTTTACGCTGGGGCTGGTAGGGCAGGCGGAAGGGAAGCTGGACGAAGCCGCCCACGCTTTTGCCTCTTCCGCGCGCATTGCCGCCCAAAACGACGACCGCTTCATGCTGGCTTACGCCCGCCGCGCCCAGGCGGAGGTTTTTCTGGCGCAGGCGCAGTTAGCCGAAGCCAGAGAAGCCGCCGCCGCCGCCTTTGCCCTTTTTACTGATTTGGGTATGATGCAAGAAGCGGCACAGACCAGGAAATTGCAGCAGCAGTTAGAATAATTAATTGTTGAATTGGCGAATTCGTGAATGGTTAACGGCGCAGCCGCCCATTAACCATTCACCGTTCACGAATTCACCAATTAACCGTTTTCTTCCTAAACCGGTTGCTGCGTTTCCATGCCGGCATTCCGCCGTTGTTCTGCCCAGTGCAAAATGAGCGACCAGACGAAGCCGCCGCCCGTTTTAGCCAGGAACTGCCCCAGCACAATGGGCCAGAGGAAACTGCCAAAAGCCAGAGTGGGGAAGATAAGCGAGTCCACGGCGGCGCTGGGGATGTTGCTGCCATTGATGCGCAGCCAGCGCGGGTACTGCCCCAGCAGTTGGTACACCAGGGCATCCACCGAAGCGGCGGCGGCAAAAGCGACGAAAGAGGCCAGGGCGATTGTGCCGGCATCCCGGTTCAACAGCCACGACAACGCCGACCCCGCCGCAATCAAAGCCGCCATCTTCGGCAGCAAATTTTTACCGCGCCAGGCGTCATGCAGCCGGTCCCGCGCCGTCAGGTCCAGCCCAATAAACAAAAACGCATTCACAATCGTCACCCCCGGCCCAAAAGCCGCCACACTCAAATTAGCCAACACAACCGCGCTCAAATACAAAAAAACATAAATCATACCTCACACCTCATCTATCTATTACCCACAAGTTGGGTTTGTTCTTTAACAAGATACCAATTAGCGGCAATATCCTGCAATCTTTGCCAGCCACGCCAGACAACTACGACGCCGGGTTCGC
>JAGVTM010000666.1 GCA_019136785.1 Chloroflexota bacterium
GACCTGGAAGGTGGGGCTGGGCATTTTGGTATAGTTGCGGTTATTGTCCTGCAGGATGTGTTTCAGGTGGTCGGGGTGGAAGAAGACGTAGCCGTAGTAATGCAGGAAAAAGCGCAGGCGGACGGCGTCGCCGTATTCGCGCTGCAAGCGCACGATAGTACCGAGCGAGTCCTTCTGGAACTCGCGTACTGTGCCAAAGATGGGATGCCCGTGGGGCCCGGGGGGATAAGGCAGGGTAGGGGCGTGTGTGGCAATGCTAGACATGGTTATTTCTCAGGAAATGGGGGAGGGATTGTGCCGGCAGGGTGGCGCGGGGCAGTTACAGCCAAAGCGGGCATTAAACAAAAAAGCCACCCACCCGATGGGCGGACGGCTTTCTGATCGGGGAGACTATGCAAGAGCAGCGCATGGTCATTCATGGTTACAAAGCTGAGGGACGTGGATTCGAACCACGACTGATGGAGTCAGAGTCCACTGTTCTACCGTTAAACTATCCCTCAAGGAGGTGAACTTTCACCAGGCGCGTATTATGCCATTGCTACCAGATTTTGGCAAATAGAGGGAGTTGCTTCATTGACCTTTCTCGCTGCCAAATGCTATAATGCCTTCAGTAATGGGGGATTGGATTCGGCTACTACAGCGTGTCCCCACGACTTAAATTCCAGGTGGCAATGGCAATAACGAAAAGGACGCTCTCATGAAAACTTATCATTTTAATGCAGTTGTGGAAATTGACGGGTCCATCCGTTTATTTGGCTTACCACCCCATAAGGATGTTGAGGTCCTTGTGCTGGAACGTACAGGTTTATCAGAAGAAATGCAAGACTGGCTAAGCGACATCCGGGCGCGTCATCCCTTTGCCAAAATGAGTAAAGAAGAAATCCTCACGGCCCTGCGCCACACCCGGGAAGCCCTGTGGGCGGAACGTCATGCAAATTAGTCTGGACACGAATGTCTGGATATTTGGCATCATGGGTGTTGATGAATTTTGCGAACGAATCCTACTCAACCTGGACAAGTTTGAGGTGGTTATTTCCAACCAGGTGCGGGCGGAACTCGAGCGAAACCTTTCTGACTTCGACATGAAACAGTTTTACGAATTTGTACTGCGTTCCGGGGTGACTGTAGATTTCGCACAGGTGCCATCAGTCTACATTGCTGCCTTTGAAGACAAGGGACTCAAGAAGGGTGATGCCGAAATCGGTGCGTTCTGCGAATAGCGTCAGGTTGACGTAATCGTTTCAGACAATCGCGACTTTCTCAAAGGACTCTCCCCCGACCATTTGTAGATGCGAAAAACGACTTAGCGAAATTGGGGTATTAAAACAAGATCAATGTTTTCTTCAAGGCCAATTCTGCCAGGGCGGCGTCACCGCTGAGGGTGGCTTTGGCGTGGGCTTCGGCGTAGGTGTAGCGACCGGAGGCGAAGATGGCGAAATCCAGGGCGTCCATCTGGATGGCGGCGGCGGCAGCGCCAGCGCCGACTTTCCATACGCCGCCCGCCACGCCGGATAGTTCAAAGAGGACAGCCCGGTTGCCAAGATGTTTGCGCAGGGCAGCCTCTACGTCGCGCATTACCAGGGAGATGATGCGCCCGTCATGTTCGGGCGTCTGCCGGAACGGGTGGTTGGCGGCGCGGCAAATGTCCAGGCGGTGCATCCAGGTGTCGCGGCTGTGGATGATCCACATGAGATGGCGGACAGAGAGCAGCCCGCCGACGGGATGGGGGATGGCGATGGGCTTGATGAGGCGGAACTGGTAAGCCCATTTGTGGGCGGTTATGGGGCCTACCTGGCGGAGTTCGGCGATGAGTTCGGCGGGGGAATTGCCGGCACGCTGCTTAAGCTGGCGTTCGTTGATGGCGTCTTCAGGCAGTTGTCCTTTCTTGGGGATGGCGCTGTATTGGCGCAGCATTTCGCGGTAGCCGGTTCCGCTGGCATAACCGCCTGCCTGGTGAGCGACTATGTCGCGCACGCTCCAGGCGGTGCAGGCGGTGGGTTTGCCCCAATCGTCGGGGTCAAGCGTTTCCGCCAGCGCCAGGAAACGATCCAATTCCGTGCGCAGGAGGCTGTGCGCTTCGTCAGCAGTGACATAGGGTACGTGAGCAGCAT
>JAGVTM010000521.1 GCA_019136785.1 Chloroflexota bacterium
GTTGTCTTTAGCTACATCCAGACAATCTTGCACTACCCCAAAGGCGGCGGCTCCTATATGGTCACCAAGGACAATCTGGGGACCACGCCGTCTCTATTTGCGGCGGCTGCTCTATTGATTGATTATATTCTGACGGTGGCGGTGTCGGTTTCTGCCGGCATTCGCGCCATCACCTCCGCCATTCCCACCCTGCACCCCTACGCCGTGCCCATGGCTCTGTTTGCCATTCTGCTCCTCACCTGGATCAACCTGCGCGGCGTGCGCGAGAGCGGCTCTATCTTTGCCCTACCCACCTACGCTTTTGTCGGCGGCGTGCTGTTGACCATCTTCTTCGGCCTGCTGCGCATGTCGGGCATCGTCAACCTGCCCGCTATGACCCCGCCTGCCCATGCCACGGCTGAAGCCATGCGCTCCGTTAGCCAACTGACTTTCATCTGGGTCGTCCTGCGGGCGTTTGCCGCCGGCTGTACCGCTTTGACCGGAATCGAAGCCATTAGCGACGGCGTGCAAGCCTTTAAGCCGCCGGAGTCCCGCAACGCGGCTAAAACGATGGTGGCTATGGGCGTCATTGCCATGTCGCTGTTTGTGGGCATCACCTTTCTGGCCACGAATTTAGATTTACAGCCCACTCACGTCGAAGGCGAAAGTATTTTGTCCCAGTTGGCGCGCACCGTCACCGGCAATCTGCCCGGCGGCGGCTTGTTGTATTACTGGGTGCAGTTCTTTACCATGATGATCTTGATTCTGGCAGCCAATACGGGTTATCAAGATTTCCCCCGCGTCAGTTCCTTCCTGGCGCAAGATGGCTTTATGCCCCGCTGGATGCAAAATCGGGGGGATCGGTTGGTGTACAATGCCGGCATTTTCGTCCTGGCCCTGGTTGCCTCCTTCATCGTTATCATCTTCCGCGCCAACGAAATCGCCATGCTGCCCCTCTATGCCCTGGGCGTCATGCTCAGCTTCTTCCTATCCCAACTAGGCATGTTCCGCCTGATGGGGCGCATCAGCCACTTAAAACCAGGCGAGACGCTGCAGACCAGGGTTACCACCATTCATTACGAAAAGGGCACCGGCTGGAAACGGATCATGAACCTGGTCGGCGCCGCCGTCACGGGCATGGTTTTCATTATCCTGGTGGTCACCAAGTTTGTAGAAGGCTCCTGGATAGTGGCCCTGCTCATCCCCCTGTTTGTCCTGACCTTTCGCGCCATCAAACAGCATTACGCTTCGGTGGCCCACGAATTGAGCACCAGTGAATTCAAGATGGAGAATATGCGCGGCATTGCCAACGTGGTGATCGTCCCTCTGGGCGACGTACACCGCGGCACGCTGCGAGCGCTGTTGTATGCGCGCCAGTTATCCCCCAACGTGCGCGCCGTCTGCGTTACTACCAGCGAAGAAGCCAAAGAGCGTCTTTACCGCCGTTGGCAGCGCTTCCCCGAAATCACAGGCGATATCACGCTGCACACCATAGATTATGAGTACCGTGACATCCTGTCTCCCCTGGTGGATTACATCAACGCCGTTACCAACGAGGAGTTTCCGGGGGCGCTGATTACGGTTGTCGTGCCGGAATTTGTGCCCGACTCCTTCTGGGCGCACTTGCTGCATAACCAGACAGCCAACATCTTGCGCGCGCGCCTGCGCAGTTCTGAGGACGTCGTCGTCATTGACGTGCCTTACCACATACGCAGCCGCCACCCCGAAGCCATTCTCAACTTGCACACGGAAGAATTAGCCAAAAGCCCCCTGGGCGCGGAGACCCCGGCCGGCGTGGTTGCCGCAGACCAGCCTGGCGAGCCAGAACACTAAACAAGGCAGGAAGTATGGAGCGTAAGAAACGGATCGCTATTTGTACAGGCGGCGGCGACGCGCCAGGGCTAAATGCCGTCATCCGCGCCGTGACTCTGACAGCCTTGCATCAAGGTTGGGAATGTTGGGGCATCCGCGATGGCTACAATGGGCTGCTCTCACCCCAGGATTATCCTGACGATGGTGGGCTGGTCTGCCTGGATCGAGATCGTGTGCGCGGCATCACCCACCTGGGCGGCACCATTATTGGCACAACCAACAGAGCCAACCCATTTCACTATCCGGTGCGGCAACCGGAC
>JAGVTM010000471.1 GCA_019136785.1 Chloroflexota bacterium
GTAAACATCCGCTTGATGCGCCTGAACAGTGATGAAGCCGATAGGCTCATCTTCGCGCAGCAGCGGCGCCCACATCGAAGATGGCAGCGCTGGCTGGCCCCACTGGCTGCTTTCCGCCTTTACCAGCGGCATGTGCGCCGCGGCAATAATGGGCACACCTGCGTGCAGGAAGCGATACAGCGGTTCGTCAGAGCTTAGATGGCGCGGCTCTATATTCATTGTTTCGCCGTCATAGACGCACAGGACGGTTTGCAGCCAGTTAGTGTCGGGCGCGTATAGAGCCAGGGCAAACGTGTCATTTTGCACCAGGCGTCCAAGCTGGGCATCCACCATCTCCGCCAACTGCGACACATCCAGGATGCCAGATATGTGCGTGCCGATCTGGTTGAGTGCCACCAGTTCCTGGGCGCTGCGCAGGGTGTCGTCTAGCAGGCGAATATTTTCCAGGAATGTGGTTAACTGACCCACGACAGCCTGGGCGTAATTATAGCCGGAGCGGTAAAGGCGATGGGGGTTGCTGTGGAAGTCCAGGGCCAGATAACCGACTAACTGCTTTTGGCTAATCGCCGGAATGAGAATGGCGCCGCGCGCGCCAAACTGGCGCACGTGCTGCTGGATGATGACGGAGGTCTCCTCTGTGTCTGAATCCTCCAACACGATTAGTTCGCGCCGCCGCGACAAATCGGTGAAAACGGATTCCTCGGTGATGGGCATTTGCAAATGGGGGCCCTGTGGCTGGTCGCGGGTAAACTCGGCGGCTACATACCCCAGCCCCGCCTGACGGTCATACAGCACAAAACGGCACTGCGGCGCGGCTGTATAGCTGGCCACGGCCCTCACAGTGATGTCCAGGGCGTCCTCCTGAGTAAGGGCCTGGTTGAGTTCGCCGCTGATCCGGTACAGCGCGTCCGTTTCCGCCAACAGCCGTTGGTTTGCCAGAATGGTAGCCGCCTGATCAGCCAGGGTGAGAAAGGGCTGCAGGTCGCGGGCCGGCAGCGGCTCGCTGCCGGCAGCGCCCCCTGTGTCTGCGCGAGCCAAGACCAGCGTAGCCAGCCATTCCTGTTCCCCCTGGATGGGGACCAGGGCTGCGCTGCGCGCCAGGTGGCGCTGGAACAGGCGCTGCATGGCGCTGTCCAATCGTGGGTCTGTTTGCCCGTCCTGAATGGTGATCACCTGCTGCCCCAATATAGCGTCACTGTGGGGGAAGCGATCGCGCGCGTAACGCACGGCGGGGTCAAAGGGTGTATCCTGCCGGCTCCACAGCACGGGCGTCAGCAGATGGTCAGGCGACAAGGGATCGGGGGCGATGACCAGGGCCATGTCGCACAAGCCTGATGTGCCGGCAAAGTTAATGAGCGCCTGGTAGATGGTGGGGGCGTCGGCAGCCTGGCTGATCTGCCGGCCCGTCTGGTAAAGGTCGGTGCTGGTTTGCAGGTTTTGCTCAATCTGGGCGAACAGTTCGGTGTTCTCAATGGCAATGGCTATCTGGTCAGCCAGCGATTGCAGCACGGCGATACTTTCGGGGGCAAAGCCGGCCAGCCTGTCGCTCTGCGCCGAGATAGCGCCAATCACGCGCCCCCGTGCACGTGCGCGCAGCGGCAAGGTGAGTTCAGAGCGGGTGGCGGGCAGCAGCGGGTCTGCCGCCCAATAGTTTGCCTGGCGCACATCCTGTTCTACCAGCGCCGTGCTGCGGGCAATTGCCACCCCCACCATGGAACCTTGCCCTGCCGGGGGATCCACAGCCACCAGAAAGCGCAGACCCCGCCGCAAATGCTGCTTGCCGGCAGCGCCCGTTCCGCCATGCAGCACAGCCATCCCCTCTTCTACCAGGAACAGGCCCACGTAATACAGGTCGAACTGTTCCTGAATTAAATTCACTACCGTGGCTATCAGTTCGGCGCGATCCAGAATGGTGCTGGCGGCGCGCGATACTTCGGCGGCTAACTGCAGCTGTGTCGAGTAAAAGATGCTGTCTTGCAGCAGGCGGGCATTGTCTATAGCAATGGCTACCTGGTTGGCCATGGTCTGTAGAGTCTGCACCAACTGCGGCGTGAAATGCCCCACTCGCTCGCTTTGCACGGTCAGCGCGCCTATGATCTGCTCCCGCACGCGCAGAGGCATTGCCAACTCAGAGTGCGTTAAGGGCAGGAAGGGATTGGCGCGCCACTCTGGATTTTGCCGGACATCGGGCGCCAGACGCAACTGCCCGTCGGCGATGCACCCACCAATTAAGGAACCCGGCCCCAGCGGCAGACGGTAGCCGGCGGTCAGCTGGTGCTGCCCGGCTTCGCCCGTAGCCCCGCGCAGCGCTGCCTCGCCAGACTGGGCATCTACCAGGAAAATGCCGACGTAGTAGAGAGCAAACGCCTCCTGGATAAGCTCCACGGCGCTTTGCATCAAGGTCTGTACGTCCAGAATGCTGCTGGCGGCGGCGGCCACCTGGGCGGCGGTTTCTAGCTGGATGCGCTGCGCCGTTTGCGTTTGCAGCGCCTGCCTGATCTGCGCCAACTGTAACTGGTTGTTGATGGCTACCGCCAGTGAAGCGGAGATTGTTTCTAGCAGGCTGGTATCGTCTGGCAGAAATGCGGCCACGTTTTCACGATGCGCCAGGATCAGCACGCCAATGCAGTTGTTAGCCACCACCAGCGGGAAACAGGCCCAGGCTGAGCTCAGCGCCGAGGGAATCTCTTCGGGCAAACGTCGCTGCCATTCGGCATGGCTGCCGGCATTCAAAATGAGCGGAGCGCTGGAGCGGGCTACTATCTGGCTGAGTCTGACGCTAAAGGGGTCGGGAACCAGGGTTGCCAGTTGATTGGTTCCTACGCCGTATTGGTAATGATAAGCGGGCGAGGGCGGGCGGCGCGGTGTCGTCGAGGACGACTCGTCTGGCGCAGCCAGATAGATAGAAAGCTCTGTGGCTTCGGTCAGGGAGAGAATTTCACGGCGCACGCCGTCGTAAACCGCTTCCAGGCTGGGGGCTTGCGCCATGCGCTGCCCCACGCGATACAACGTCGTCAACTGGGCTACGCGGTTGCGCGCTTCCGTGGCTAACATGGCGTTATGCAAGGCAATGCCTGTCTGGTTGGCCATGGCGCTTACCAGGCGCGTTTCGCTAGGTGTGAAGGAGGCCTGGCTGCCGCTTGCCGCCGCCAGGTCGCTGGCGCGCCCGCTGCGGCACAGCAGGATCAAGCCGGCGGCCTCGCCAGCAAACGCCAGTGGGATCAGCAGCATCTGGGATTGTCCCAGGCGCTGCATGAATTCGCGTTCCGCCGCGTGGGGTTGGGCAGCACCAGGCCAGTTGACTGTCTGCAGTTGTTGTAATGCCTGCCGCGCCGTGGGGAATTCATTGAGGGCGAGGATGGTATATGCCGGCAGGCGCTGTCCGTTGTGGTGGTCAGCCGGCAGGGGGTAGTCGGCCTGGATGGTCAGGGCATCGGCTGCCTGATCCCAGGCAGCTAAAAGGCAGCGATCCACATTTAGCTGCTGCGCCACGGCGCGGGCGGCGCGCTGGTATATTTCGTCTACGTCCAGCGAGGTGCTGAGTAAGCTGGTAAGCTGGTACAACGCTTCCGTTTCACGCAGCCGTGTTTGCGTCTGGCTGAAGAGGCGGCTGTTTTCCACCGTCAGAGCGATTTGGCTGGCGACGGCGGTCACCAGGTTCTGGTCATGAGCGTCCAGGGTATGGTCGCCGTCGAGCACAATGAGTTCGCCAATGGTCTGACCCCGCGACACCAGAGGGGCGGTGAAGGCGGCGACGGACGCCGGGGTGGCGGCGACCGGCTGCTCGCCAGCAACAGGCTGGCCGGCGCCCGGTAAGGCGGCGACGGACGCCGGGGCGGCGGCAGCCAGGGAGGCGAGGCCGGTGGTTTGTTGGTACAGCAGGTTGAGTTCGGCCAGGTTGCGCTCAACGCGGGCGAGCAGGCGGGCGTTGGCAATGGCCGCGCCAATGCTTTCCGCACAAAGAGCCAGCAGGTTGAGGTCGGTGCTGGTCAGGACGCCCGGTTTCTCGGTATAGACGCCAATGGCCCCGTAGCGTTCGCTGCCGGCAATTAGCGGGGCGGCGGCTTCACCGCCAGTTATGGGAAAGTCCAGGTCGTAATAGCCGGCATCTTGCGGGCTGCGGCTGGCTACCAGCAGGGGTTTGCCCTGCTGCATGGCTTGCCCCAGCAAGCCGCTGCGCAGAGGACGCACCAGCCCCAACGGAGCCGCCAAACGCGGCGCAGCGGCCACCGCCGCCTGGATAGACCAGCCGATGTCGTGCAATTCGGCGACGTGGACGGCATCATACCCGAATGTCTCTTGAATGTGCCGGCAGGCGCGCCACACAATCTCAGCCACTTCGTGCAGCGAGTTCAACTGCTGCCCCAAAGCCAACACGTACTGCAACTGCTCCGCCTGTATTTCGCTCTGGCGAAAGGCGCGGGCGTTGAGCACGGCGGCGGCGACCTGGTCGGCTATCAGTTGCAGCACCGCCAGGTCTTCTTGTGCGAAAGCGCCTCCGTGCGGGGGCGCGCCCCCGTGCGGGGGCGCAGCATCCGCCGCGGCGACTTGCGCCTGGGTGTGCACATCCAGCACGCCCAGCAGTTCGCCGCGCCCGATGAGGGGCAGCGCTGCTTGCACGTGGGTCTCAGGCAGTGGGGAACGCTGCCTTGATCCGGTTTGCGCGTGCGCAGCCGGCGTCCGAGCAGCCTGCGCCGCGGCGTTGGCGGCTACGCGGGCGCGGCGGTTGGCTAAAACCCAGCCCACCAGGGAAGCAGAGCCGGCAGTTACTCTGGAGGGCTGCGCATTGGCTGCCTGACCGGCGGCGGCGCGCACCACCGCCTCTTGCTCTTCCGGGTCTAGCAAGAAGATGGCAACCTGGCGGTAGCCAAACTGTGTCTGAATTAAACTGGCTGTTTCTGCCAGCAATTTTTCCAGATCGAGCGAGGCGCTGGCCGCCTGCCCAATCTGAACGGCGGCTTGTAGTTGCGCCGCGCCGCGCTGCAGTTCTGCGGTGCGGCTGGCAATGATGGATTCCTGCGTTTCCAACTGCGTGCGCAAACGGAAAGCCATTGTATTGAAGGTAGCCGCCAGCAGCCCCAGCTCATCGGGACGGTTCAAGGCGACGTCTTGCTGCTCTCCTTGCTGCAAGGCGACGGCGCCGGCTTCTAGCTTATGCAAATCCGTCGTCAGCGGGCGAATGAACCGCATATAGAGCAGGGCGATTAAGCCGAGGGCAATGATGGCCGCCAGGCCAAACGAAGGGACAACGGTACGACCAACGGCAGCCAACGCCTCGTCGCGCAACTGCACCGCGGCGGCGTACCAGCCTAGCTGGTTGACTGCCTGACCGATAAAGTCGTTGCCGGCGGTGACGGGCGCCGCCACGTATAGGTAGGTGCGACCAAACTGCCCGGTATAGGTAGTCAACTCATCAGGGCTGGCGGGGATGGGGACGTTAGCCTGGATAAAGTCGTCAATGCGGATGGAGGCGTAAATGACGTCGCCGTTGGCGGCAAACAAGGCTGTGCGGCCCGAACCGCTGAACTGTCCGCGGGACAGCGTGGCGGTGATGGCGGCGTAATCATACCCTTCGTAGAGGGCGCCGATGAGTGCGCCGCTGTCGGGATCATGGATAGGCACGGCGATGGCCATGACGCGAGCCGCCGGGCTGTCCATGTCAATGGTCGGGCCAAACAGGTAATAAGGTTCGCCCGATTGTAAAGCCTGCCACCAGGCGGTATGGCTCAGGTTGATTTGCGCTGGCGGATAGTTGAATCCGGCTACCACGCCATGACGATCCACGGCCAGGATGTTGTTTTGCTCGCTGGGGCGAGCCAGCAAGGCATCTATCAGTTCATCCGAGAGTTCAAGCTGCAGCCGCTTGCTAAGCAAGGGCGCCGCCGCCGGGAGCAGTTCGTCCGGCGGACTCTCCAAACCGGCTGCCTGAGCCAGCGCCCATTCTTCCTCCAATTGGGCCAGCACCGCGGCGCTGCCTCCCGCCGCATGGTCATACTCAGCGTTTACCAGACGGATGCTGGCCCAAACGCCCTCATAGGCAGCCAGGTTTTGCAGGATAGCCACCTGTTCGGCTAGCTGCTGGCTAAGCTGCTCTGCCTGGATGGCGGCAATGGATTCCAGGCTTTGCTGCACCAGGTTGTTTACCTGGTTGCGCCCTACAATCAAACTGACCAGCACGGCAGCCACTAAGGTGATCAGCAAACCGCTGACAACCCAAAACGGCAGTCGGAAGGCAATGGTAGCCGGAAATCTCAAGGGAGCGGCTGGCTGATAGCCTTGAAGGGGGTCAGGTGGGCGGCTGTTCATTGAGCGGCGGCTGTCCCCACGCACGTGGGGGCGTGTTTTCGGGCGGGGCGGATGGGAACAAACGAATCTGTACTTGCGGGTTACCAATGGCTGCGCCTAATTCGGCAGCGGCGGTGTCCAGAATAGCATTTAGCTCCAGATTGCGCTGGATGTTAGCTGTGACCTGGTTGATCAACTGCTCCCGCTGCACCAGGCGGCGTGTTTCGTTGAGAAGCTGGCTGTTGCGCACGATGATGCTGCTGAGGAGAGCCAGGGATTCCAGGAATTGCGCTTCTTCGGGGGCGTAGGCTGTGTCCGTGTGGCTGCGGGTGAGCGCCAACACGCCAATGGTTTCGTCCCCCTGGCGCAGCGGTACAGCCAGGGCCGCTTTGACCGATAGCGCCGCTTTGACTGGTAGCGGGCGCACATCTTGTGCGCCAGGCACATCCTGTGCGCCAGGCATCGCCCCAGAAGCAGTCTGGGATTCTTCGACCCAGGCGGCGTAGTCGTCAATGATTAAGGTTCGATTCTCGGTGAACAGTCGTCCCGGCAATCCCTGACCTGGCGCCAGGTGAATGCCGGCAGACATTTGTTTTCCCTGCACGTAGCCGACAATTAACTCCAACCGTTGATTTTCTGGCTGCCAGAGCCAGGCGGATGCGCCGTCGGAATCCAGCAAAGCCATGCTGCGCCGCACCAAAACGTTAAGCACCTGGCGCGTATCCGCCTGTTGGTTCATCAGCGCCGCTATCCCGGGTAGTTGTGACAAAAGATCGGCGCGCCTTTGGGATTCGGCATAGAGACGGGCATTGTCAATGCTGCTGGCTAACTGGTCAGCCATAAGCTGCAAAATGGCAATATCTTCAGGCTGAAAAGCATCTACCTCGCGGCTTTGCACGTCCAGGATACCCAGCAGTTCCCCGCGCACAATCAGCGGCAGCACGGCTTCGGAGCGGGTTTCGGGCAGCAATGGATTGCTGAAATGAACAGGATCCGTTCCCACGTCGCGGGCAATGCGCGTCTGGCGATTGGCTGCCGCCCAACCAACCAGGGAATCTGAGCCAACAGGCAGCGTATGCCGCTGCTGCTTCATGATTTCCCCTACAGGCCCGGTTGACTCGCGCACGACAGCCTGCCGCCGTGTGGCATCTAACAGGAAAATGGAAGCATGGTAGAAACCAAACTGGCTGCGGATCAGCTCTGTGGTATCCTGCATCAACTGGGACAGGTCGAGCGAGGCGCTGGCAGCCCGGCCAACTTCGACGGTATGCTGCAGCTGCTCCGCGCGGCGGCGCAGACTGGCTGTCTGGGCGGCAACGCGCTGTTGCAGCGTGTCCGCCAGGGTTTGTACATCCTGGGTGAGTTCGCGCATATCTCGCAGGTTGCGGTTAAGCCTGTCGCTGAATGTCCAGATAGCCAGAATCAAGACCAGGTTGGCAATAATGAATTCCAGAATGGATTGGCCTCTGGCAGACAGGATGGCGGGAACGACAAACAGGGTAATAGCGGCATAGGGCAGGCTGCTGCGCACGTTGCCCAACAGACTGGCGCCAATAATGGGCAGCAGGGGGAGGACAAAGAGGGGGAGGAGCAGATTGAACTGGGGGGAGATGAGTAGATAGAGGAGGACGAGGTCGAGGGCGATGAAGTAGATGTGTAATGCCGGCATCGCCCGCCCGCGCCGGATTAGCCACAAACAGACGAACGTTATTAGCCAGTTGTAGCTGTAAGTAAGCAGCACCGTGCCAAAAGGCAGCCCCATGGCAATGCGCGCAGGCGTGAACGTCTCTACCAGGAAAACGGCGGCGCGCACCAACGTGGCAATCGTGGTGGGCAGCAGCAGCGACAGAATCAGGATTTGCAGCAGCCGTCCATTCTGCTGCTCTTCCACGTCCTGGCTATCAATGGCTAACAGCCGCGATAGGTACGATCTCCAGCGCATGTGCCTTAAGAGCTCTGTGTCGCTTTTGGCCGGCTAGTGACCATGATCCCAGACAGGTTCGCCAGCCAGCACGGCGCGGATTTGATCGGGGAAGCGGTCTGCATCCAGCGGTTTGGAAAGAAAACCGTCAAAACCAGCCTGCCGCGCCTTTTCCATCTCCGTGGCGCTGCCCTGGGCAGTGACTACTACCACCAGCGTGTCGCGCAGACGGGGGTTTGCCCGAATTTGGGCCAGGGCTTCGTAGCCATCTTCGTGGGGCAGCCGCAAATCCATCAAGATCAAGTCTACGCGAGGCATGGTGGCGGCAAACTCTACCACCCCCCACCCGGTGGTCTTCCATTCGCAGCGATGCACCCCCATAAACGCCAGAAGGCGGGCAATCAATACGAAATTGGATACGTTATCTTCAACCACCAGTACGTAAGCATCTTTGGGATGGATCATAGGGCGCGTTGTTGTGTTCATGAATGTTTACTCTCTATCAAGAAACCTATAGGGGTGCGACGCACTTGCTCTGCTCGTTTACTTTTCTTTTTTACTCCGTTTCCAGGTTATGTCTCTAGTGCTTTTGTAATGTGCGCCGTGTGATGTGGAGTGGATTGGCGGGCAGTGCCAGGCACGGGGCAGCAAGAATCTATTTGACTAAGACCGTTCACCCCGTGCCTGGCACTAGTTGGCGGGCACGGGGCAGTAGGAATCTATTTGACTAAGCCCGTTCACCCCGTGCCTGGCACTATTGGGGCAGTATTATAACCAGGATGGAGAGGATTGGAAAATAAGCGTTACCCTGGGCGGGGTCTCCTATTTGCCTTGCCTATCCTCTCATTGGATAATCAACAAGCATTCGCTGGCGCGTGGGCGAGGCGGCGGGCGACCTCAGCCAGGCGACGGGTATACGTGCGCTGGTGGGCATGGCTTGAATGGATGATGTGTGCAAAAGAAAGGAGCGTTGTAAATGAATGTGTTGCCCAAGATAAAGTTGTGGAAACCTGTCCTGACGTTCGTTCTGTTTGGGGTCGTGGCGTTGTGGCTGCTGAACACCTTTACAACGGGAAACCCCATGTGGTTCTTGCCAATCCAGCCTTCTTACGCGCCGAACCAGATCATTGTGCGTAACTTTGGACAGGAGATTATCTTGCGTCCGGGCGATCTGGCGTTTCAAAGAGTGGCTGAGGGAGTAGACCAGTCGCTTTCTCGTTTTAATAATCGGGCTTTGATTGATATTGGTCTGGGCGAAGCCACCCTGCAAGATTACCAGACCAAGG
>JAGVTM010000099.1 GCA_019136785.1 Chloroflexota bacterium
GGGCCCGTGGCCACCGCCGGGCATAACCTGGTGGTAACCAATACGGGCTGTCCCGTGGATGAGGAAACGGACATCGCTGTGGGCAACGGCGTCGTCTTTACGGAGGTTCTCTCCGAAACCCTGGCGGACAACGGCGGGACCACCCTCACCCATGCGCTGCTGCCGTACAGCCCGGCCATTAACGCCGCCAACGACGCCACCTGCGAAGCTGCCGACCAGCGCGGTTTGGCCCGCCCGCAAAGCTTCCACTGCGACGTGGGCGCGCTGGAAACGGAAAGCCTGGTTGATCTGACGCTAGGCTTTGCCGAACTCCCCCCCTATATCCCCGCCGATGCGCCGTTCACTTATGCCCTGTCTATCACTAATGCGGGGCCGCTGCCGGCAACAGGCGTCATGGTCACCAACACCCTGCCCGCCGACGTCGCCTTCATTTCCGCCGACGCGGGCGCGGGCGCGTGCCAGAATGCCGGCAACATTGTCACCTGTACCCTGCCCGTCATTCCGGCTGGCGCCATCGCCGCCATTGACATCCTGGTCATGCCACCCGATGGACCGCGCGAAATCAGCAACCGTGCCATCGCCTTTGCCGGCAACCTGGAAGCGTACCTGCCCGACAACGAAGCTACCGTGGACACCACTGTCTGCTACTGTACCGACCTGGAAATCACGCAGACGGCATATCCCCCGGCGCCCTATCACGGTGATATTGTGACCTTTACGGTCACCGTGATCAACACGACCACCAACGACATTGCCACCAGGGTGTTTATCACCGACACCTTCCCCGCCAACAGCATCTTGATCACCTACACCAGCAGCGTGGGGGACTGCCAGTTTCTGGGGAGCAGCTTTGCGTGCAGTTGGGGCGAACTGCTGCCAGGGGCAATGGAACAACTGCAAGTGGCCGTTTTGCACAATCCCGGCGCAGTCAGCATTGAAAACACAGCCACGATTGCCAGCCGCGAAATTGATTACCACCCGGACGACAACAGCAACAGCCTGGAACTGTTTTTCACCAAAGTAGCCGACCTGGGCATCTATAAGAAAAACAACCCGGGGCTGGGTCTGTTGGGCGAACCCCTGACCTACACGCTGCTGCTGCAAAACGCGGGCCCGGACGTGGGGCGTCCCATTCGCCTGATTAACGTGCTGCCGCCCAGTTTTGTGTACGTGCCCCCCTTCACCGATGCGGCGCGGCTGCGGCTGCATCTGGACGATCCGCCTGGCGCCACTACGTTCCAAGATTACTCCGATTATGATTCCTTGTTCACCTGCGCCGGCTCAAGCTGCCCCACAGCCGGCGGCGCCGGGCGCTTTGGCGCGTCGCTGTCCTTTGACGGCGGCGATTACGTGCAGGGCCCAACGGGAACGGGACTGAACCCAGGCGAAGAAGTGACCGTAGCCGCCTGGATCTATTCCAGTAGCACCAGCAGCAACCGCAAGGTTGCCAGCAAGGGAATCCAGGGCAACGGCTACACGTTGGGCCAGCAATCCAATAAGATATTTGCCGAGGTCTGGGATGCCACGGGCGCGTACTTTTCGCTCAACACCGGGGCTATCGCCAGCAACCAGTGGATACACATCGCCTTCACCTGGAAAACCGGAGGCGAGTTCATTGTCTACGTGAATGGCAGCCAGACAGCCAGCCTGCCTGCCGGCATTTACCCCATCGGCAGCAATCCCAATCCCCTCTACATCGGCAGGAGCGCTGCCGGCAACTACTTCAGCGGCAGGATTGACGAACTGCTTCTGTTCCGCCGCGCCCTGTCTGCCGCGGAAATCGGCGACTTATACGCGGGCGTCTATGCCGCCGAGTGCGACGAAGCAGACCAGGCGGTCACCTGCGAACTGGCGGCCCTGGATGCGGGCCAGGTCGTGCCCATCAACGTCTCCGCCATTCCCACCGAACTGGGCGTCTTCAACAGCCGCGCCGACGCGGACCAGATCACGTTTGATCCCGACTACGGCAACAACACCACCTACCTGCGCACGCGCGTGGTGGAAACCAACACCATCACTCTGACGGTGCTGGCCCAATACCGGATGCAAGATGGCGAAGGGGACATCAACGAGTTGTGGCTGCTAAAGGATGACACGTTCATG
>JAGVTM010000547.1 GCA_019136785.1 Chloroflexota bacterium
CCGCGCTGGATGTCTTGCCACATAGAGGATTGATTGCCGGCAGTGCTTTCCGCCACGGCGGCGGCGGCCGCCGCCGGGTCCGCGTAGGGCAGGCGAATGCCCTGGGCAGCGGCTACAGTGGCGGCTTCAATGGCTGCCGCCCGCATCAGGTCATAGGCGGCAGGGCGAACCAGCAGTTGGCCGTTGGGTATGCCCAGCAAGGCGGTGACGGGGTTGATGGCGGCATTGATCACCAGTTTCCCCCACAACAGCCCTTCCAGATCGGACACCACCGCCACGTTGAACCCGGCCTCGCGCAGCGCTTCGTGTAGTGTTGCAGCCTGCGGATGGGCGCCCAGGGAAATTGCGCCTGCGCCGCCGGGCCGCACCACGCCTGGCTCCACCAGCGTAGCCCCAGCCGTGGTCACGCCCAACGCCACTCGTTCGGCGCCCAGCGCTTCGGCCAGTTGCTGCCGGTTCCCCAGGCCATTTTGCAGGCTCAAGGCGACGCCGTCAGGGGGAAGAACGCGGCTGAGTTGGGCAGCGGCGCGGGCCGTCTGCCACGACTTCACCAGGACAACAGCCTGGCGAATGCCGCGACACGCGCCCGGATCGTCGGTAGCGCGCACGGCAAAGCGGCGCAGGCTGCCATCAGCCGCCACCAACTGCACGCCGTTAGTTTGCAGCGCCGCCAGTCCGGCGGGCCACGTGCCCAGCATGGTCACAGACATGCCCGACTCCGCCAGTCGCGCGGCAAACAGGCAAGCCCTCGCCCCGGTGCCAACGATTACAACAGGCGCTTTCATCTCAGGTCACAGGTTTGCCAGCAGTGTCTGCCACTCGGCTGCGCTCATTTCGGTGCTGTGTTCGGGCCCTGGGAAGCGGCGCTGCTGCACGTCTTCTTTGTAAGCTGCGAACGCTTCCGCCATGACCTGGTGTAGATGGGCGTATTGCCTGGCGAACTTTGGCGTAAAGCGATCAAACAGCCCCAGCAGGTCATGGGTGACCAATACCTGCCCATCGCAGCCCACGCCCGCGCCAATGCCGATGGTGGCAATGTCCAGGCGCTGCGAAACGAAGCGGGCCAGTTGTTCGGGAATGGCTTCCAGCACCAGGCTAAAACAGCCGGCTTCTTGCAGCAGCAGGGCATCTTCCAGCAGACGTTGGGCGGCGGTGGCTGTGCGCGCCTGGGTGCGGAAGCCGCCAAGCTGGTGTACGCTTTGGGGGGTCAGGCCGAGGTGTCCCATGACGGGAATGCCGGCATCCACAATCGCCTTTACCACCTCTACCCGTTCCCGCCCCCCTTCCAGTTTTACGGCGTCCATGCCGGCTTCTTGCAAGAAACGCCCGGCGTTGCGCACGGCTTCGGGCACGGACACCTGGTAGGACATGAAGGGCATATCGCCAATGAGCAGGGCGTACTGCGCGCCGCGAGCCACAGCGCGGCAGTGGTGCAGCATGTCGGCCATGGTCACGGGCAGCGTGGTGTCATAGCCCAGCACGACCATACCCAGCGAGTCGCCCACCAGAATGCTGTCAATGCCGGCACGGTCTACGGCTAACGCTGTGGCATAGTCGTAAGCGGTGAGCATCGTAATCGGCTCGCCCTGCTGCTTTTTCAGGTGAAACGTGCGCACCGTTTGTTTGCGTCGGGTAGGGGGAGCCGCTGCGGTTGCAGCGGGCGCAACCGGCGTTGTTGGAGAAATAGATATTGTAGACACGGTACCCTCCTTGGTGGGTAGGGGCCAGAAGCGGATTATTGCTAAAAAAGTGCCAGACGTCCCGGTCTGCATCCGATCCGGGCGCTGCTTCTATTATGCGCAAATGCCGGCAAATCGCAATTCTTTGGCGGTTGCCATGTTGCCTGATTCTGTTAAAATGTCCATCGCTCGTTGCCGTTGAACAGGTCGTGTGTTATAACTACGCTCGACCATCTGAGAACTATTTCACAATCCCTTTTATGGAGGGTCTTTAGCGTGCTAAGCGATTGGCAATTCATCGGAATCTTTGTAGCCCTGTCACCTATCTTTCCAGCCTTACCAGTTGTGCTGCAGCATCTGTTAGGCCCGAAAAAGCCAAACCCCATCAAGCAACAGACCTACGAGTGTGGTATTGAGACGG
>JAGVTM010000054.1 GCA_019136785.1 Chloroflexota bacterium
GGGAAATCAGCGCGGCGCTGCGCGTGCCGCTGGCGGACATTCATGGCGTAATTGCGTTTTACACCATGTTTTACAATGAACCGACAGCCCGTCGTGTGGTGCGCGTGTGCGAAGACCCCGCCTGCCATTTGCGCGGCGGCGCAGAGGTGATGGCTGCCATCGAAGCGCAGCTGGGCTTGCAGCCTGGGCAAACCAGCGCCGCCATGGATGTGACGTATGAGCACGTGCCCTGCCTGGGGATGTGCGAACACGCGCCCTGTGCGTTGAATGGGGAGCGACCTGCCGGCAACTTAACCCCCGCCGAAGTCCCCGCATTCCTCAACAACACCTACCCGGAACCGGAACCCAAAATTTATGGCGAACCGCGCTTGCAGTTGCTCCGTGCCGGCAGCATTGATCCCACCAGCCTGACCGATTACGCAGCGCACGGCGGCTTTCAGGATTTGCGCCGCGCCCTCAGCATGTCGCCCGCCGACATCATTGCCCTGCTGAAATCCAGCGGCATCGTGGGCCGCGGTGGGGCTATGTTTCCTTTGGGCCTCAAGTGGGAATTCACGCGCAAAGCCCCTGGCGCGCCCAGCCAGAAGCACATCATCGCCAACGCCGACGAAAGCGAACCCGGCACCTTCAAAGACCGCGTCCTGATGGAGCAAGACCCGTTCAGTCTGGTAGAAGCCATGCTCATTGCCGGCTACGCCGCAGGCGCCGAAAATGGCTGGATCTTCGTGCGCGGCGAGTACCCGCGCAGCCACAAGCGGTTGCAGCAAGCCATCGCCCAGGCGCGCGCCGCCGGCTATTTGGGACGCAACATCCTGGGGCGCGACGATTTTCACTTCGACATTGAGCTGCGCCTGGGGGCGGGGGCCTACATCTGCGGCGAAGAAACAGCCCTGTTTGAAGCCATCGAAGGCAAGCGCGGCTTCCCGCGCATCAAACCCCCCTTCCCCACCACGAATGGCTTGTTCCACCAGCCCACCGCCATCAACAACGTGGAAACGCTGGTTGCCGCCATGGCCGTCATCCGCGTCGGATTGGACGCCTGGCGCAGCTACGGCACAACCCAATCGCCGGGCACAAAATGGTTCTGCCTTAGCGGTCACGTCCACAAACCGGGCCTCTATGAACTGCCGTTTGGCCTCACTATTAGCGAGTTAATCGCCCAAAGCGGCGGCGTACCTGGAAACAAGGCGATACAGGCGGTATTGGTTGGCGGCGCAGCGGGCGCGTTCATCGGCCCGGATAAACTGCACACGCCGCTAACTTACGAAGACGCCAAAGCCGCCGGGTTCCCGCTAGGTTCGGGCGTGATCATGGTGTTTGACGAAACCGCCGACCTGCGACAGGCGCTCTACCAACTCAGCCGCTTCTTTGCCCACGAAAGCTGCGGCAAATGCTTCCCCTGCCAGATGGGCACGCAGCGGCAAATGGAAATCTTGCGCCGCATCACCCACAATGGCGGGCCGCAGCCCGGCGATAAGCAAACCTTGCTGGATATTGGCTTCACCATGACCGAAACCTCGCTGTGCGGCTTGGGGCAAACCGCCGCCGCCGCTGTCATGAGCGCCATCGAACGTTGGCCGGAGTTAATGGCGTGAACGATCAGCTTGACGGCGCCCGTCCTGTTACGTATTTGAGCATTGCTGCCGGCACGCCGCAAGCTATCGCCGGCGAAGTGGTCAGCGAATCCCTGGTTTGCATCTCCCTCAATGGGCGCGAAATCGCCACCTTTATGTGTTCGCCCCACGACCTGGACAAACTGGCTTTGGGCTTCCTCTATAACGAGAGCTTAATTCACAGCCTGGAAGACGTGCGCCACCTGCGCATCTCCCCTAACGGAAGCTGCGTGGACGTCTGGCTGCACAATACAGACGTGGCCCTGCCGCCGCGCCAGATTGTCACCACCGGCTGCGGCGGCGGCATCACCTTCGACGACCTCTCGCAGCAGCACCAGCCGTTGACGGCTGACGCCCGCGCCACCACCGCCCAGTTGGCGGAACTGATGCGCCAGATGCACCTGGGGGCTGTTCTCTACCAACGCGCCCGTGGCATTCACACCGCTGCCCTGGCTGACGCCGACGGCATTTTGCTGCAAGT
>JAGVTM010000525.1 GCA_019136785.1 Chloroflexota bacterium
TCACGTCTATTTGTGCGGCGGTAGACCAGCCAATTAGCGTAGCTGTGTTTTGGGGTACGTCTCCCAGGTCAAAGCCGCTGGTCGGGCTTAATGATTCTAGCAACTGCCAGCGGGGGTACAAATCGGGGTCGTCGTAGAAATTACTTGCCCCAAGTAAGGTTTCATAGTTACTGGATAGCGGGGAGGTAGAGGGCGCGTAGTAGATGCCGGGGCTGGCGGAAGGCGGCGCAGACGTCCCGCTGGCCGTCTCGGTCATGGCAAAACTGAAGTTCTGGCTGCTGCCTGGAGGCAAGTCGCCCAGAGCAAAAATAGAGCTGCCAAAGAGGAGTGAGGTGGTTTCTAACGTAAAGTTGCTGTTGTTTTGCACCTGCAGGGTCAGTTGGGCGGTTTCGCCGGTCACGTGCAGTTCAACTGCGCCGGAGAGAGGGGGCATCTCCGCGTAGCTGGCAGCGATGAAGGTTTCCACGTCGCTGACATCTACCCCCACAGTGCGCGCGGTGACGTCCTGGGCTCGTTCGATGGCGTCCACACTGCCGCCGCCGCTGAGGTCGCCAGAGCGGTTGTCAAACGGGCGAAGCAGGGTCTCTGCCGGCACGGTTAAATTGTAGATGCTGCGGCGGGGCGAGTAGAGGCCAATTAAGGTTTGTACGCGCAGGCTGTCGCCGTTTGCCTGTCCAAAGGCTACCGACATCTGGTTAATGATGGTTTCATTTCCCTTGATCTGAAAGCCTGTCACATAAGCCGCGCCGCTGAAAAGGAGGATCAGCGCGGGAATAGTAACCCAGGCCAGTTCCAGCCGCTTTCGCCGCTTCAGGAAGAAATAGTTGCCGGGCCCGATGATGAGGACGTATGCCAACAAAAAAAGAATGAGTTGGGTAATGGAGGGAAGGGTGAGCGAAGGTAAACTTGCCACCGCGTTGGCGGCGGCGTAGCCGTTGCGCGGTGCCTGGCTCCAGAAGGGAGAGGGGGGAACCCGGCCAGCGACATGGCTCCACAAGATGGGGTTGCCATCCCAATCCGCCAGGGGGGCTAACTGCGGGTCAAGCGCCAGGAAGTAACTGCTGCCGCGTCCCCAATCCTGGCGCGCCAGCAAGGGCAGGTTGTCTTGATGGTAGATCAGTTCGCCGCTGCGCAGGCTGCTGACGGCGACGACGTAGGGGCCGGCATCGCGGAAAGGGGTGTTGGTGGCCTGGCTTAGTGCCGGCAGATCCGCTGCGGTGCGCACATCGGTGATAGTCACCGGCAGCAGGTCAGCCAACGGCGCGGCGGTTTGCTGCCAACCTGGGCCGCCGGTGACCACTAACTGCCCGCCCAGGTTTATCCAGCGCAGCAGGGCGCTGCGCTGCGCAGGCGTCAGGGGGCTGGCGTCCACGTCGTTCAATATCAAGACGTCCAGGGCGTTCCAGGCGGCGGGCGTCTCTGGCAGGTCTACCAGGTCGAGAACGGCTATGGCTGCCGCACGGCGGCTGCCGGTCACCGCGTCCAGGAAGCCAAGCTCATCCGGCTGCGGGCTGATGACGCCATAGAGAATAGTGTCTCTGTCCAGGGTGTTAAGACGATTGGAGACGGCGCGGGCAACCTCCTGCCCGTCGCTGCCTGACAGGGTGACGGTGACGGTATCTGTCAGGTCTGGCAAGAAGACGTAGGTGACAATACGCTTGTTGGATTGCGAGGGCAGGCTGATGGGGGTGTCGTAGCGTACATCTGTGCCTATGGCGGCGCTGCCCGTAATGATGCGCAGTTTGCCCTCGATGGAATTGCCAACATTGGCGGCGCTGATGTACACTGGAACCCAATCGCCGCGTTTGTACTGTCCATCAAAGCCAGCATTGATGCTCACGGTGACGTCATTAGCCTCTTGCAGCGCGGCGGCGGGTTGCAGCCCGATGACGAAGGACAGGCAGAGGAAGATGATGAGGCGTATGGCTGGTTTAGGTAGAAAATTATCGAACATGACTTTGATTTTTGGAAAATCGCTGTACATTTGGACGCCGCCCGGTGGATGAATGTTCCCTTAATGCTGCTCTGGCGGCTGCAAATGGCTGCGCCTTAACGGAACTCAATTTCGTATTGTTCAATGTATAA
>JAGVTM010000410.1 GCA_019136785.1 Chloroflexota bacterium
CCAGGCCCAGCCGAACCGCCAAACTCATCGCCGGTGAACCAGATAACGACTTCATACTGCTGCAAGTAAGCCGCGTCGGGTTCGTTGTCGCTGTTGGCGGTATCCCACACATCATACCCCAGGCCCAGCCCGTCCAGCACGGCTGTATAGGTGCTGCGCACGTCGGGGGCGTTGTCATCATCGTCTACCACCAGGATAGGCGGGATGTCCTGGGTGCGGAAGAAGCCAAACTGGGCAAAGGAGCCAGCGCCGCACGGGTTATAGGTGCGCACCGACCAGGCATAGATGGTCAGCGGATCCAGGGGGGCGCCAAAGGTGTAGCTGGTGTCCTGGGTCACGGCGTATTGCAGCGCGCCGCTGCTCAGGTTTTTGACAACCAGGAGGTACATAGCGCCTTGGCTGGCAGCGTTCCACTGGAACGCGGGAACCAGCGGTTGGTCCACGCCAATGGGATAGATGAGGGTGGGGGTGCCGGGGGCGCTGTTGTACAGGTTCAGGGCCACCATCGTGCTGTGCGTCTTGGCTTCGGGGTCGGTGCCTGTGCCGGTGATGGTCATTTCGTAGTTGCCGGCAGGGGCGCTGCCGGTGTTGCCAACTGTCAAAGTGCTGTTGCCTGGCGGCAGCACGGCCGGCGGCGTGAAGTTGACGGCGGTGCCGGGCGGGTTGCCGGTCAGGCTGAGGTTGACGGGGTAGTTGTAGCCCAGAATCTGAGCCAGATCAATAGCGTACTGCGCGTTGCTGGGGGCGCAGATGTTGCGCGCCGCGGGCGCAGCCGTAATGGTGAAGTTGGGGCCGCCGCGCAGAATGGCTTCTTCGACGGCTGCCAGGGAGTCAATGGTGCCGAATCCCCAGTCGTTGTTCGGGCCGTCAACATAGTTGCCGCCGCAGTTGGAACCGCCCTGACCTACCAGACGGATAGCGGTGTCGTAGATGGCGTCATAGGTTTCGGCAATGTCGCCGCGCAGCGCCGGGCTGGCAGACCACATCAAGCCGATGAGACCGGTGACGTGCGGACCAGCCATGCTGGTGCCGCTCCAGGCTTCATAGATGCCACCCGGTACGGATGAGCGAATGGCTTCGCCGGGGGCCATGACATCGGGGAAGTAGTCGTTGGGATACAGGTCAGACGGGCCGCGGCTGCTGAAGCCGGTGATGGTGCCAGGCAGAACGCCGCCAGTGTGCTGTACCGAGCCGGTGGTGATGACTTGCAGATAGTCGCCAGGGGAGCGCAGGGAGGCGCAGCCCGTGCCTTCGTTGCCGGCAGAAACTTCAACGGCAATGCCGGCAGCCTGCAGAGCGGCAATTTCGTCTTCAAACACGGGGTTGTTGCCGCCCCAGTAGCCCCAGGAGTTGGTGACCGCGTCGGGGGCCATGGCCGGGTTCGGGTTGTTGCCGCTCAGGTCCCAGGGCGCCAGGTCCCACTGGAAGCAAGTGGTGAAGGAGGCGTCGTCGCCAGAGCCGCCATCGGTCATATTCTTACAGTGGATGGTTTTAGCGCCGGGGGCCATACCAATCTGGTTGCTGCCGCCATCGTCGCCGACCATGGTGCCGGCGGTGTGGGTGCCATGGCCGTAGCCGTCGGCCGGAACCATGGGATAGGTGCCGGTGGCATCCCACCAGTTGTAGTTGTGGTTGGCGGTGACGCCGTCCCAACCACGGTAATGGTTGATGATGGCCGGGTGGTTCCAGGCAAGACCGGTGTCATTGCCAGCGAGCACGGTACCTTCGCCATCATAGCCCAAAGCCCACACGTCGTCCGCGTGGACAAACGTCAGGTTGGGTTCAATCGCCAGGGCATTGTCTGCGGCGGGCTGCATCTCTTCAGGAGGCTGCAGTTGGAACTGTTGGTTAGCCGTGATTTTGGAAACATCGGGCCGGGCGGCAATGCTCAAAACGGTGTTGAGGTCGCCGGAGGCCACGTAGATTTTGTTGGCGATGTAGAACGGGGTGTACGTGACGCCCTGGTCATCCAGGTATTGGCGCAGGTCTTTTTGCGTCCGTTCGGCGGTAGACCGCAGGGCGTCAAAGACAAACTGGCCTTTGGCTTCTTTGGTGGGCAGGCTGGCGGCGGCGCTCAGGTCC
>JAGVTM010000363.1 GCA_019136785.1 Chloroflexota bacterium
GCCCCACAAGTTGGCTCATAAAGAACGTGCCTTTTAAGTTCACGTCAATGCAGCGCGTCCAATCCCATTCGTCCAGGGTCAGGATGGGGGAGACGGGTTCAATGCCGGCATTGTTCACCAACACATCCAGCCGCCCCCACTGTTCCCGCGCCGCTTCCACCAGCGCCACGCATTGGAACTTATTACTCACGTCCGCCATCACGCCAATGGCTGCCCCGCCCGCGGCGCGGATTGCCGCCGCTACTCGCTCGGCGCGGTCTGGGTTTAAGTCATTGACGGCTACTTTTGCCCCGGCTGCCGCCAGGGTATGGGCAATCGCCTCGCCCAACCCCTGCCCTGCGCCGGTGACAATAGCCACCTTATCTTGCAGTGAAATTTCCATCCCGGTTACGGCAGCGCCGCCTCAATAGCCTGGGCAAACGCGGCAAACGGCTGCGCGCCAAACAGAAGCTGCCCATTCACGTCAATGGTGGGGCGGATAGAGATATTGGCGCGACGGCGGGCGCTGTCGTGTTCGTTGGCCAGGGCGTGCGCTTCGCCGCCGTCATAACAACTGGCAAAAGCTGCCTGATCCACGCCCACTGTCGCCGCCGCATTGATAAAATAGTCGCGGTCGGCGCGGTACACTTCGCCCTGATTGGCGAAGAGCGCATCATGTAGTTCCCAGAAAGCCATAGGATTCTGAAAACCCGCGCAGTAAGCGGCGGCTGTGGCGTTCAGGCTGTTTGGACCCAAATCCAGGATGGGGGAGAACTCCACTTTTACCTGACCCGTGGCCACATACGTTTTCACGATCTCCTTCTCTGCGCCTAACACGTAGGCGCGGCAGGTGCTTCAGAGGAAGTCGGAATAGTCACGCACCGTCACAGGCGCATCCGGTTGACCCAGAAAGAAGATGCCGGCATCCGTCCGCCCACTGGGAACGCCGCTCTGCGCCGTTGCTGTGGCTGTAGGCGCTGCCGTTGCCGGCTCAGGCGCGCTGGTCGCCGCCGCCGTTGTAGCTGTCGCTGCCGCTGGCGCGGTGGCTTCTACCTGAGCCTCAACCGTATCCGTAGCCGCTGGCGCGCTGGTCTCCGTCGCTGGCGCGACAACCACTGCCGCCGCCGTTTCCGTCACGACAGCCGCTGTAGGCTCTGCCACCTCTCCCCCCTGCCCACACGCCGCCAGCCACCCCGCCAGGAGCAAAAACAAAACAAACCGTCGCATCATCTTCATCTCCTCTTCACCTGCGCGATCTGGCATTTCACTGCCTGTTTTCCGTCACTCGTTGCCTGTTGTCTGTTTTCCGTTATCACCGCAAGCCATAATTATACGGCGTGCGTTCCTCATTGCGATCCGTCGCCGGCGGCGGCTCTGGCGTCAGCGCCGAGATTTCCGCCCGCAGTTCGGGCGTCATGACGATGCTGGCGCTTTGCAGCGATCCTTCCAACTGCTCCAGATTGCGCGCTCCAATAATGGGCGCAGTCACCGCCGGGTGGCTGCCCACCCAGGCTACTGCCAGCGCCGCCGGCTCATAGCCACGCGCCCGCGCCAATGTCACAAACTCATCCGCCGCGTCCATGATCCAGGCATCCCCATACCGCGTCTGGTACATGCGATTTTCCACTAACCGCCCGCTTTCCGGGCGAAGGTTGCGCCCATATTTGCCTGTCAGCAAGCCGCCGCCCAATGGGCTGTAGGGAATAACGCCCAACTCCTCGGCGGCTGCCAGAGGCAAAATCTCTACCTCTGCCTGCCGCTTGACCAGGTTGTACATGGGCTGCAAACATTCAAACCGGCTCCAGCCTTGCCTGGCGGAAATGCCCAGCGCTTTGGCAACCTGCCAGGCGGCGAAGTTGCTGGCGCCCAGATACAGCACCTTGCCCTGCCGTACCAAATCATCCAGCGCGCGCAATGTTTCTTCCAACGGCGTGCGCTCATCAAAGCGGTGGATGAAGTACAGGTCAATGTAATCCGTTTGCAGCCGCCGCAGGCTGTCTTCTATCGCCTGCATGATGTGGCGGCGGGAAGCGCCTCTGGCGTTGACGTCGCTGCCGGTGGCGAAAAAGGCCTTGCTGGTAATGACCAGTTCGTCGCGGCTGCCGGCAATCAGCCGCCCCAAAATTTCTTCCGAACGCCCGCCCTGGTAGATGTTGGCGCAGTCGAAGAAGTTAATGCCGGCATCGCGGCAGCGCCCAAACAACTTCCCCGACATCTCCTCATCTGCATCCCCGCCAAACGACATCGTGCCAAAACACAAACTGGAAACCTTTACCCCCGTGCGTCCCAAAAAACGATATTCCATTCGCTTCACCTCTCCGCTAAACCACAAATAATCCTGGTTGCCGCCATCAGTGAAAACCAGTCAAAAACATGTCATTTCGAGCCGTCTTCGGCGAGAAATCCCTCTCAAATGGCGAGTTAAGTGGGATTCCTCGTTTCACTCGGAATGACAACGGGTACAAAAGTCTTGGAGACTTATGTAATCTCTCCGTTCAGGCCACCCACCACTGACCACTCATCACTCGCCTCTCTTCCGCCCCACGTGCACGGCGATTGTGCCAAACATAAACAACCGGTAACTGACTTCCACCAACCCCACCTGGCGCATAATCGCCGCCAGCGACTCCGGCTCCTGGAACATCTGCGTGGATTCTGGCAGATAACGGTAAGCGTCGGCGTGCCCGGCAATCAGCCGCCCCAATGTGGGAATAACGAAGTTCAAGTGGAAACGAATAAACGGCTGCAAGGCATTCTTCTTGGGCGGGCTGGACTCCAACACCACCACCCGCCCCCCCGGTCGCGTCACCCGCGTTTGCTCGCGAAACGCGGCGGGCACGTCAATCACGTTGCGCATGAGAAAACCAGACGTCACCGCGTCAAATGTATCATCAGGAAAGGGCAGCGCCAGCGTATCCGCGCCCACCCAGCGAATCGCCTGCCGCTCCGCTCGCTGCCGCCCCGCCTGCATCATCTCCAGGGTAAAATCGCCGCCTACGGCGCGCAAGCGCGGCGTCTGCCGCAGCCCTTCCAGGGCAATTTCGCCCGTGCCTGTGGCAATGTCCAGCAGGCTGCCGCCCGGCGGCAACTGCGCCTGGCGGATGACGTACCGCCGCCAGCGCACGTCCTGCCCCCCCGTCATCAGGCGATTCATCAGGTCATAACGCCCGGCAATGCCGGCAAACATCCCCTGCACATATTTCGCCCGTTCTGCACCCGTTAGTTGAGCCATATTCAGTAGGGGCGGGTTTCAGACCCGTCCTGATACCAACGCGCCGCAGCCATCAAGCGTCTGGTCCGTCGCTGCCAGCCGCCTCCCCATCCTGCGCCGCTGCGCCTTCCAGTAGCGCCGCCGCCGATGGCGCGCTTGCCGCCGCGGCGGCAGAGGAGGGTTCCCAGGGCAGCACTTCCCGCGCTTTGCTTGTACCTGTAGGCGGGCCAATAATGCCCGCTTCTTCCATGGCGTCTATCAGCCGCGCCGCGCGCGTGTAACCAATGCGGAAACGGCGCTGCAGCAGCGACGTGGACGCCTTATTTAACTGGCGTACCATTTCCACCGCCTCCCCCATCAACTCATCTTCCTGACCGCCGCCATTATCCTCGGGGATTAAATCTTCCCACAAAGGCTGCTGCAAGGACGACGGCAAACTGTCCGCCGGTTCTGGCGGCGGCGCTGCTGGACGGCGCGCTGGCGCGGGTGGACGCACCGCGGGCGCAGGCGGGCGCGTCTCAGCCTCTGGCGGCGCACTCTGCGCCGTTGTTGGCGGCGCTGGTTGTGTCGCGCCCGATTGTGTGGCTATTGCCGGCATCGCAGCGGCGCGCGACGGCGTAGATGTTGTCCGTTCTGCGGGGGTTGCCGGCATGACCGCCGCCGCCGGCGCAGATTCAACCGGAGTCGCTGCCGCCGTCGCAGCCGCTGCCGGCGGCGTTGGCAGCGGGCTGCGTAGTTGGATCAAATTCTGGCGGCGGGCTGCCTGCCAGTAATTGATCAACCCTTGCAGCTCGCGGTCGCTGACAAAACACCCTTGCATACGCACCGGGGCTGCTGCATCCGGGCTTTGGAACAACATATCGCCCTGCCCCAACAGCCGCTCTGCCCCGGTGGAATCCAGAATGACCCGGCTGTCTGTGCCCGACGCCACGGCAAAGGCAATGCGCGCCGGGAAGTTAGCCTTGATTAAGCCTGTCACCACATCTACGGAGGGGCGCTGCGTGGCAATAATCATGTGGATGCCTGTGGCTCGCGCCATCTGCGCCAGGCGCGTAATCCCCTTTTCCGTATCTTCTGGGGCCATCATCATCAGGTCCGCCAATTCATCAATAATGATCACAATGTACGGCAGTTTTTCCCGCTCTGGTCGCCGCGCCGCCTTCTTATTGTATTCGCTAATGTTGCGCGCCCCCATTTCGGACAGCTTCTGGTAGCGGCTGTCCATTTCGCGCATAGCCCATTGCAAGGTTCCCACCACCCGCTCCAGGTCTACCACTACGGGCGCAACCAGATGCGGGACGCCATTGTAGCCCACCAGTTCCACTCGCTTGGGGTCTACCATCACAAAGCGCAGGTCATCGGGCGTATGCTGCAAAAGCAGGCAGGCAATGATGCTGTTAACGCATACCGACTTACCCGATCCCGTGGCTCCGGCTACCAGCAAGTGCGGCATTTTTGCCAGATCGGCGGAAATGGGCTGCCCGGCCACATTTTGCCCCAATCCCAACCGCAGCGGGCCCTTAATGCGCTGAAATTCTTCCGATTCCATCACGTCCCGCAGCGACACCAGGGATTTAGCCACATTGGGCACTTCAATGCCCACGTACCCCTTGCCGGGCACAGGCGCTTGAATGCGGATCGAACGAGCCGCCAGCGCCAGCGCCAGGTCGTCCGCCAGGCTGGCAATCTTGCCCACTTTCACTTTGGTGCGCTTGCCGCTGCGCTGTTCAATAAACTGCGGCTCCACGCCATACTGCGTCACGGTTGGTCCCTGGCTGATCTCTACCACGTTCGCGGGCGCGCCAAAGCTGGCCAGGGTGTGTTCAATGATCTCGACGTGTTCGCGGATATTGAAGTCGTTGGTTTCGGCATCGCCGCTAGCTTCCAACATATCCGCCAGCGCGGGCAGCCGCCATATTTGTCCGCTGCCTGGACCCAGAAAAACAGGCACGGGTTCGGCGGGCGGCGCTTCGGCGGCGCGCGTTCGCCGGGACCGCCTGCCGCTGTTTTCCTCGGCGGCGGGCGGCGCGGCTGCTGGCGCGCCAGCCGGCGATTCTCCTAAACGCAGCGGCGGCTGCACCACGTTTGGGCGGGGGCTGGCGGGTGGGCGTTCTCGCCTGGGCGTTCCCCCCGCTGCCGCTGGCGGCGGTTCGGCTGTCGCCTGCCGTTCTGCCCGCCGATTGACCAGCATCTGCCAGAAAGTTTTCAGATCTTCTTGCCCCACGCCCGTGACCAGGGCGGTGGCGCCCAGACCAAGCAAAGCCAGCAGAATAATCGCCCCCAGGTTGCCGACCACGTTGGCCAGCAGTAGCGTGACGATGCCCCCCAAATAGCCGCCGCCCTTATGCTGCTGCGCCACTGCCCATACGTCGGGCAAGCCATTGCGCCCCATCACCAGCAGCAGTGACGTAAACGCTTCGATCACCACAAACAGCAGCAGCAGACCCGCCAGGCGCACCCCTGGCAGCCTGGGCTGCTGTTCCATGCCCCACAAGACGAGATAAAAGCCTGCCCCGCCTACGAACAAGGGGATTACCGCTCCGCCCCAACCAAAGGTAGTCCACATCAAGTTTGCCAGGGCGGTGGTAAGCTGTCCCTGGGTAGGCGACAGCAGGCTGAGAACGGTGACGGCGGTGAGGAAGATGAGAATGATGCCGGCAATTAACGCCTTCTGCTCCAGGTTCAGCCGGAAAGGTTGCTTCTTGCGCGTCTGTTTCGGCGACGCTTTGCCTCGCGGCGGCGTAGATTTCCCTTTGCTGTTTTTGTTCTGGCTGCGCGACGACGTGCCGCCGCGCGTTGCTGACGAGCGGGCTTGCGTCTTCTTCTTCGGGGCGCGGCTGTTTTGCTTTTGTGCCATAGCTCAAATGTTCCTGGCAGGATTATAGCATGGAAGATAGATATGGGCAGGTTGCGCCGAACGTGTTAAAACAGAAAGCAGTTGATTTCCCCCGCCAGGATGACGTCCGTTCTACACCGCCTGGCATCTGAAAAGAAATTTACCGCTAAGACGCTGACGCCGCTGAGCGGCGCGGGCGCGAAGAAAGAAGGCGCGTTCCTGATGGTCGTATTCTTTGCGTTCTTCGCATCTTGGCGGTGAATCCTGAATGCCTGTGAAAATTGCTGTCGGTTCCACCAATCCCGCCAAAATAGCCGCCGTGCGCCAGGTCGTGGCCCAGGTGTGGCCCGATTGCCAGTTGTTGCCCTGCGACGTGCCCACAGGCGTGAGCGCCATGCCTTTGAGCGACGCCGAATGTATTGCCGGCGCCCGCAACCGCGCCGCCGCCGCCCGGCGGCAAACGCAGGCAGATCTGGGCGTTGGTCTGGAAGGCGGCGTACAGGCTGAACCCGTTGGCCTGGTGCTGACTGCCTGGGCTGTCGTTGTAGACAGCAGTGGACAAGAGGGTGTTGGCAGTTCTGGCCGGCTGCCGCTGCCCCCCTTCATTGCTGTCCAGATTCACCAGGGGGCTGAACTGGGCCCGGTGATGGATGAACTGTTGGGCGAAACGAATGTCAAGCACAAGGATGGCGCAGTGGGCGCATTGACCAATGGCTTGATTAACCGCCGCGACGCCCTGGCCATGGCTGTCGCTTACGCCCTGGCGCCTTTTATCACGCCGCACTTCTACCGGCAACTTGCCAACCAGTAGAGAGAGAGGTCGTTACAGAGAACATGATCCCAGTCGCCGCCTTTTCTCCGTCTGATACAGCCAGCGCGCCCGTGACGGCGCGCCTGGCGGATTTGTTGGCGCACGACCTGGACTTTCACGATGCAGGCGACGGCTGCCCCGCCCACGCCATTCATTCCTTCCCCGCTAAATTCCCGCCGCAGCTTCCGCAAAAGTTCATCCATGCTCTGACACAGCCGGGCCAGGTGGTGCTGGATCCCATGGCCGGCTCTGGCACGACGCCGCTGGAAGCGTTTCTGGCGGGGCGGCGGGCCATTGGCTTTGACATTGATCCCCTGGCGCTGCTGCTGTCGCAGGTGAAAACGACGCCGCTGCCGGCAGAAACCGCCCAACATGCCGGCATGGAAGCCGCCGCCCGCGCCCAGCATGTCCTGCGCCGCTGCCCCGATGATCTGGCTCGCTTCTACGCCTGCCGTTGGAACGAGAAAAGCCGCCGCTTCATTGACTACTGGTTTGCCCCGCCCACCCAGTTAGAACTGGCAGCCCTGATCCAGGAAATTGAAGCTGTCGCCGCACCGGCTATGCGCGCTTTCCTGCTGGCAGCCTTTTCCGCCACCATCATTGCCCGTTCGCGCGGCGTCTCGCTGGCGGTTGACCTGGCACACACCCGCCCCCACCGCGTACAGACCGCTCTCTCCCCTGCCGGCAAACTGCTCTTTAGCAGCGACGCATCTGCCAACGGCGCAGCGCGCGCCGCCAGCCACCAGACCAAAGTCATCTACCCGGCGCTGGCTGAGTTTCGCCGCCGCGTGCAGGCGCAGGCGCGCGCCTTGCTGCCGCCTTCCGCCGCGCCCGCGCCGCTGCTCAGCTTTGGCAACGCCCAGGCGCTGCCGCTGCCGGCATCTTCCGTAGATCTGATCGTCACGTCGCCGCCGTATGCCGGCAATGCCATAGATTACATGCGCGCCCACAAGTTCTCCCTGGTGTGGATGGGGTACGCCATAGAGCGGCTGGGGCAGCAGCGCAAGCAGTATATTGGCGACGAATCCCTGCCAGGTATCCTCTTTGCGGAAATGCCGCCGTATACTGCCGGCATTATCGCCGCCGTCGCCCAGTGCGACGCCCGCAAGGGCCAGATTCTGCACCGCTACTACGCCGAAATGACCCATGTCCTACAAGAAATGCGTCGTGTCCTGCGCCCCGGCGCCGCCGCCATTCTCGTTGTCGGCAGCGCCGTTATGCGTGGTCAGGACACGGAAACGCACCGCTGCCTGGCTGAAATTGGCGAAACACTTGGTTTCACCGTCCCCGACATCGGCTTGCGCCGCCTGGCCCGCAACCGCCGCATGATGCCCGCCGCCAACCACCATAACCCCGATTCGGCCATTCAACGGCGTATGCACGAAGAATACGTCATTGGTTTGTGTAAGTAGGCGCAGGTTTGAAACCTGCCCCTACGCGCATTAAGGAGGTTCCCATGTTTTCCGTTTTACGCGCTCGTATCTTGCTTGTCTTGTCGTTGGTTGTTTTGTTGGCAGGCGTCGCCGTTTCCCGTGATGCCGTCGCCGCACCGTTGCCGGCGGATAATGCCGGCATTCAAACCCAACTATCCGCCATCATTGCCTACCTCGACTCCCCCGCCTATGCCGCCGCCGTCACCTGGGAGGAGCACATTGTTCTGGCTTACCAGGCGGCGCAGCAGCGCCCGCCCACGCCGCTGGAATTCGTCTTCCTCAACCTCTATCGCCAGCAAGAACCCGTCTCCCGCAGCTTTGCCCTCTCTGTAGCCTTGCGCGGCGACGCGCTGGCGCTCACCTGGGAGCAGTGCGCCGCCTTTTTGCAGCGCGCCAATTTGTCCGATTGGGTCGTGACCCTGCCTGTGCGCGTCCAGGCGCGCGCGCTGGCGCAGCTTCCGCCTGCGTATTTGCTGGCAGCCATGCAGTCGCCATTAGCCCAGGTGGACAGCGCCCCGGCTGCTGCGCCGCCCACGCTGGCCCAGCCCTACACCGACTACAACGTCTACTACGGCTACTTCCACGCTCACAGCGAACTCTCCGATGGCGAAGGCGACCCCCTGGATGATTACATTTATGCCCGCGACCAGGGCGGTCTGGATTACTTCTCCCTCACCGACCACGGCGAACTGCTCCTCATCTGGCCCTGGCAAAACAAATGGCAGGAACTCAAGGACGCCGCCCAGGCCACCTACGCCCCGGGTCAGTTTGCCACCCTGTGGGGGTTTGAATGGAGCAACCCCATTCTAGGGCACGTCAACGTCCTCAATACGGACGACTATACCAACGCCCTCTCTGATTTTGGCATTATTGACCTGTACGACTACCTGATTGCCCGCCCCGAAGCCTTTGCCCGCTTCAACCATCCTGGTCGTTACGATCTCCTCTTCATCGAATTTCTACACCTGCGCCTCTATGCCGCCGCCGTGCCGCAGATGGTGGGCATCGAAAACTTCAACAAGGATGACGGCTTTGATGAGTATTACTACGGCGGAAGTTGGTTTACCGACGAGAGCTATTACGACCTGGGCAATCGCAAGGGTTGGTATCTGGGCGCGCTGGGCGGGCAGGACAACCACAGCGT
>JAGVTM010000200.1 GCA_019136785.1 Chloroflexota bacterium
GCGAAGGGCGGGTGGTTTGGGTGGGGAATTTGTCGGAATCCGGCTTGTTTTCGTCAATTTTGTTTGATTTTGCGGAGAACCCGACGAGTTCTGAGAACTCGGGCGCGTAAGACTTTCGACAAGTCAGATTACAAAAGTCTGCCAGACTTTTGTAATCTCTCCCTCCAACTCACCCTCATTTTCCTTCCACTGCTTTTCCATATAGAATTAGCCACACTTTTAACGGACACACACTTTCTGCGGCGCTGGCGACTGGCTGTTTGGGGAACCCCGCCCGCCTGGGCAGCCCGCAGCGCGCATTCCATTTTGGAGGTTTTATGAAGCGACAACGATGGCAAGCGATCGCCGCCGACCTGGTGGACGTGGCTATGGGGCGCAAGCCGGCGGAGATGGTCATTTGCAATGGACGTTGGGTGAACGTCCACAGCGGCGAAATTATTCCGGGCAGCGATGTGGCCATTTACGGCGGGCGCATCGCCTACGTGGGCCCCGCCGCCGACCACGCCGTTGGGCCGCACACGCAAATTATCGAGGCCCATGGCCGTTATCTGGTACCGGGTTTGTGCGACGCGCACATGCACGTAGAAAGCGGCATGGTCACCGTGACTGAATTTGCCCGCGCCGTCATTCCGCATGGCAGCACCAGCCTGTTTATTGATCCCCACGAGATTGCCAACGTGTTGGGGCTGCCGGGCGTGCGTTTGATGCACGATGAAGCGGCTACGCTACCCATCAACGTCTACGTGCAAATGCCCAGCTGCGTCCCCAGCGCGCCGGGGCTGGAGACGCCCGGCACCAGCATTGGCCCCGCCGAAGTGGCGGAAGCGATGACCTGGCCCGGCATCATTGGCCTGGGCGAGATGATGAATTTTCCGGGCGTTTTTCTGAACGACCCCAAAATGCACGCGGAAATGGCGGCGACAATGAATGCCGGCAAGGTCATTGGCGGTCATTATGCCTCTCCAGACCTGGGTTTGCCCTTTCACGGCTATGTGGTGGGGGGACCCGCGGACGATCATGAAGGCACGCGCCTGGAAGACGCCATCGCCCGCGTGCGCCAGGGGATGAAGGCCATGCTGCGCCTGGGCTCCGCCTGGTATGACGTAGCCAGCCAGGTCAAGGCGATTACCGAACTGGGGCTGGACAGCCGCAATTTCATTCTGTGCACGGACGACAGCCACTCCGGCACGTTGGTGCATGAAGGGCACATGAACCGCGTGGTGCGCCACGCCATTGCCCAGGGGCTAAAGCCCATGACGGCAATTCAGATGGCGACCTTAAACACAGCGCTGCACTTTGGCGTAGAAAAGGATATTGGCAGCATCACGCCGGGGCGTTATGCGGACATCATCATCAGCAGCGACCTGGCGGCGCTGCCCATAGAACTGGTGATCAGCAATGGTCAGGTGGTAGCGCAGGATGGGCGGCTGGCAGTGGATATGCTGCCTTACAATTATCCCGCTTTTGCCAAAGGCACGGTTAAACTGGGCAAGTCGTTGGCGGCGGCTGACTTTGACGTGCCTGCGCCCGCCGGGGCCGCGCAGGCGACGGCGCGGACTATTGGCGTGGTGGAAAACCAGGCGCCGACGCGCGCCTTGCAGCGCACCCTGCCTGTGGTGGATGGCCTGATGCAAATGGACGCGGCGCAAGATGTGTGCCAGATTGCTCTGGTGGAGCGTCACCGGGGCACAGGCGGCGTTACCAACGGCTTCGTGCATGGTTTTGGTCTCAATGTCCCTTGCGCGGTAGCCACAACGGTGGCGCACGACAGCCACCACATGATTGTAGTGGGCACGGACAAAGCGGACATGGCCCGCGCCGCCAACCGGCTGGGCGAAGTGGGCGGCGGCGTGGTGGTTTATCGCCAGGGGCAGGAGATGGCGCTGGTGGAACTGCCCATTGCCGGGCTGATGTCCGACGAGCGCGCCGAAGTGGTGGCAGACAAGGCGGCAAACATGGTCAAAGCGATGCAGGCGTGCGGCTGCGACCTGAACAACGCCTACATGCAACTTAGTTTGCTGGCGCTGGTGGTCATTCCCGAACTGCGTATCTCCGACCTGGGGCTGGTGGACGTGACAAAA
>JAGVTM010000281.1 GCA_019136785.1 Chloroflexota bacterium
GAGAACGACGCCAACGCGCCAGACCAGGGCAACCCCCATCACCAGGGCCAGCCCGATCAGCCACATCCGCCGCTGTTGGGCGCGGCTCAGCCCGAATATGCCCGTTTTTACCGGCTGCTGCGGTTGTGTTGTCGCCATGCTTTCCTGAAGCGGGGCAGTTTTGGCAACTGGCTGCCAAAACTGCCCCGGAGAGACGGAGCCAACCCCATGCGCAGCGGGGCGGCATCCACCATAAGCTAAAAGAAGTTATTACTCCAAGCCGAAGCCGGAGACCTGGACGAATTCGCCGTTTTGCACCTGGAAGATCTGAATGCCGCCAGCGCCGCATTCGCCGATTTCATTACAGGTCAACGTGCCCGTCATCCCCTGGAATTCGGTTGTTTCGCGGATGGCTTTGATCAGCTCTTCGCGGTTGATGAGCAGATAGCCTTCGCCAGCGTCATCTGTCTTGGCAACGCGGGCAATGGCGTCGGCAATGACGCGGACGGAATCGTAGGATTGGCCATGGAACGGGCCTAAATCGTCAGGCGAGATGCCATACTTTTCCATGTACTTGGCGTCGAAGGCGTCGTTTAGTTCTTTGACGTCGTCGCCGGCGACGAAGCTGGCATAGGTGCCTTCAGCCGCCGCGCCCGCGGCGGTAAGATATTGCTGGGTGAAAGAACCGTCATCGCTAAAGAAGATGGCATCTTCCAGGCCAACTTCTTTCATCTGGGTGGCGATAAGGGCCGCTTCGGTGGCGTAACCGCCAAAGAAGATCAGTTCAGGCGTGTTGGCAGCGATGTTGGTCAACGGCGCGCGGAAGTCGGTGTCTCCCACTTGCACGCCTTCAAAAGCGACAACCGTGCCACCCATGGCAATGAAGTCGTCGTTGAACACTTGCGCCAGGCCCAGACCATAGTCGGAACTGTCGTGCATGACGGCAACGGTCGTCAGGCCCAGGTCGTTGAAAACGTAGGCGGCATCGGTGGCCCCTTGCAAGGCGTCGCTGAGGGCTACGCGGTTGCAAATATCACATTCGGCGCTGGTAATTTCGGGGTTGGTAGCGCTGGGGGAGACAAATGGAATGCGTGCCTGCTGCAGCACGGGGGTCAAGCCAAAGGTCTCGCCGGAGCAAGTGCCGCCGCTGACGGCTACGATGGTGGGGTCAGAGGCGAAACGGTTGGCGACGGTTGTGCCGGCATCGCCGTCACAGGCGCCATCCTGCAGGTCTAACTCAAACATATGACCGTTGAAGCCGCCCATTTCATTCAAATCATCAATGGCGATTTCCGCGCCATTGGCAATGTCCCGACCGGGATCCGGGATCGGGCCAGTAAGAGCCACGGACGCGCCGATGCGGATAGGCGCGCCGGGGGCGATGACCACGTAACCCGCGCTCATCAACTCTTCCATGCTCATGCCTTCCAGCAGACCTTCGCTCATGGCTTCGGTAGGCTCAGCCATCGGCTCTTCGGTCGGTTCGGCCATGGCCTCAGTGGGCTCTGGAGCCATCGTGGGGGTGGCTTCCTGGGCTGTGCCGCCACAGGCGGTAAGGGCAAACAGGGCAATGATTAATATGGCGATCAGGGAACTGATGCGTTTCATGTTTCTTCTCCTCATTGATGTCACTTTTTGCAACGTGCCGGCGGGGGAAAGCCGACACTATCAGGCAGCGTTTTCATAACAAACAGGGAGCGCCAATCCCGGCAAATCTGGCAGTATCTACAGGCAGAATTCATCTCCTTCCGCGTCTGGCAAGGTATACCCGGCAGAGCCATTACGCTGGCTGTCATCTTCCCGACAACCAGCAGGAGGCGGTTGCCGCGAAGGGGTATTCTGGTTTTTCACCTATGCCGCCTGTCTACAACGCTTCCCGTCAGGCAGCGACAAAAGGAAGGGGCGACAGGCCCTGAGCGCGAAATTGGGCAGCAGCCGGGCAATTGTGTGGGCAGCCCAGGCAGCCAAGGATAGACTGTTCCAGTGTGTGAAGATTTTAGTGGATTATTGGGGCATGTCAACCGGGCAGGGACATAAATTGGTCAATGCTGAGAAAGGATTACCTTATCCCAGGTTATCGTCTTCGGTGTCT
>JAGVTM010000559.1 GCA_019136785.1 Chloroflexota bacterium
GCAGCCAGCCCAAAGACGTGGCGCAGGCGGCGCGCCTGGGCGGGCGGTACGTGGGCGTGGCTTATGATGACCTGGTGGTTGACGTGCGGCGGGAGTTGGCGGCGGCGGCGGCGGCGGCGTTGGCTGCCGGCATTTCCCCCCACCACATTATCATTGACCCCGGTCTTGGCTTTGGCAAAACCGTTTCGCAAAGCATCCAACTGCTCAACGAACTGCATCGCTTCCGTGACCTGGGTTATCCTATTTTAATCGGGCCCTCGCGCAAATCCTTCATTGGCTACACCCTGGATGCCCCCCCCGACGACCGCCTGGAAGGCACCGCCGCCGCTGTGGCCATTGGCATTGCCCGCGGCGCGGACATCGTGCGCGTCCACGACGTGCGCGCCATGACCCGCGTGGCCCGCATGACCGACCGCATTGTGCGAGGATAAAGATTTTGCCACGAATGACACGAATGACGCGAATTAGTAGGTGGTTTGAGAGTGGCTCCACTGACCACTGACCACTCGCCACTGGTCACTATATTGTGCGCGGATAAGGATTTCGCCACAAACTCTCTGACCACTGACCACTGACCACTCGCCACTGGCCACTCGCCACTGTCCACTTTTTTTGAAGGAGTTTACCATGATTAATTTCCAGCTTGATGAAGAACAATCTATGCTGAGCACCGCCATCCGGCGCTTTGCCCAAGAGCGTGTGCGCAAAGTGTTCCGCGACGCGGATGAGGAGGGGGGTATGCAGGCTGACGTTATTGCCGCTGGCTGGGAATTGGGACTCCTGCCTACCAGCATCCCCGAAGCGTATGGCGGCTTTGGCGAGCTGCGGCTCTAGCCATCCTGTCGCCTAATCTGCTGGCAGTGCCCGTACTGCTGGCGGGCAGCGAAGCCCAAAAAGCCGCTTATCTGCCTCTGTTTTGCGAGGAAACCATGCCCCGCGTCACAGCGGCGCTGACCGAACCGCGCGTGCAGTTCGACGTGCGCCGTTTGCAGACGACTGCGGTGCGCAATGGGGATGAATACGTCCTCAACGGCGTTAAGTGCATGGTTCCCCTGGCGGCGGGCGCGGATTGGATTCTGGTTTACGCCCAGGAAGAGGGGCAGAATCAGGCGTTTCTGGTAGCCGCCGACACCCCTGGCTTGACGGTGAGCGCGCCGGAGAAGTTGATGGGCATTAAGTCGCTTTCTACCTATGGCTTGACGCTGACCGACGTGCGTGTGCCGGCAGCGGCAAAACTGGGCGGAGAAGCAGGTATCAACTTCGACCTCATCCTCAACCACAGCCGCGTCACCCTGGGCGCTGCCGCCGTGGGACTGGCGCGCGCCGCCTACGAATATGCTGTCGAATACGCCAAGACGCGACAGCAGTTTGGCGAACCCATTGCCCACCGCCAATCCATCGCCTTCATGCTGGCGGAAATGGCTATTGACATTGACGCCGCCCGCTTACTCGTCTGGGAAGCCGCCTGGAAACTGGATCCCGTCACCCGCGATGTGACGGTCATGAAATATTACGTGGACAACATGGTATTGCGCGTAGCTGACCAGGCGCTGCAAGCCCTGGGCGGTTATGGCTATATCCGTGAGTATCCCGTAGAGTTATGGCTGCGCAATGCGCGTGGCTTTGCCAGCTTTGATGGTCTGGCGATTGCCTGAAATTTTCTGAGCCGCATTTGCAGGAGATGTAAAAATGATTAGTTTTGAAATTCCCGACAGAATTACCAATGAAGTACAACTGGTCAAAATGGTGGCGGAGCAGGTGATGCGCCCCAAGTCGCGTTACTATGACGAACACGAACATGAGCGACCGGTTGAATACATCAATATGATGTGGCAGTTCCTGCGCGACCAGAACAAGAAGCGAATGCAGAAGCTGATGAGCGCCAACGGCCACGGCAATGGCAGCAAGCCCAAAGAAGGGTTTGATTTTGCTGTGCTGCGGCTGGTGGTGGTGGTGGAGATGTTGAGCTGGGGAGATGCCGGCATGTACCTCTGCACCCCCGATCCGCTCCTGGGCGGCGCTGCCGTGGAAGCGGTGGGCACGACGGAACAAAAAATCCGCTTCCTGAAGCGTTTTGGCGAGGGCGATCCCAAATGGGGCGCTATGGCTATGACTGAGCCTGGCGCCGGTTCTGACACCAGTGGCATCCGCACCAAAGCCTTCCTGGACCCCGACACCAACGAATGGGTGCTCAATGGCGAAAAAATCTTCTGCACCAGCGGCGGTCTGGCTCTGGATGAGTCCGATGGCTTTGTGGTGGTGTGGGCTACCGTGGATCCGAAAGCGGGACGTGCCGGCATGAAACCGTTCGTTGTCGAAGCGGGCACGCCGGGTGTCTCCGTTGTCAAGCACGAACACAAAATGGGCATCCGCGTCAGCGACACCGTTTCCATCGTCTTCCAGGACGCCCGCATTCCCCACGATAACATCCTGGGCAGCGCCGACGTGCAGCAAAAGGGCGCCAACGCCAAAGGGTTCCAGGGGGCTATGAAAACGTTCGACGCCAGCCGCCCCGCCGTGGCGGCCAGCGCCATGGGCGTGGCTCGCGCCGCCATGGAATACACCCGCGACCGTATGGCTGAGGAAGGCATCGTCCTGGACTACACCAAACCGCTGCATCAGATGACGGCAGTCGAGCGCGACCTGATGGAAATGGAAGCGCGCCAACGCGCCGGCTGGCTGTTGACCGTGCGCGCTGCCACCATGATGGGTTATGGGCAGAGTAACCGCCTGGAAGCCAGCATGTGCAAAGCCCGCGCCGGCGAAACCGCCACCTGGATTACGCAAAAAGCGGTGGAACTGCTTGGCCCCCTGGGTTATTCGCGCGACTATTTAGTGGAAAAATGGATGCGTGATGCTAAAATCAACGACATCTACGAAGGTACCAAGCAAATCAACTTGCTCATTGTGGCCCGCAGCATCCTGGGCTACACACGCAAGGAACTGAAATAGTGCACCCTTTTGATCTGACTGGCAAAGTTGCCATCGTTACCGGCGCCTCTCGCGGTATGGGCGCGGCTATTGCCTGGGCGTATGCCCGCGCAGGTGCGCGCCTGGTGGTCAGCAGCCGAAAGCTGGAAAATGTGCAGCCGGTGGCGGAAGCCATCAATGCGGAGTTCCCGCAGCAGGCTGTCGCCCTGGCGGCTCATGCAGGCGAATCGGCAGCGGCGCAGGCTTTGGTTGCCGCTGCCGTAGAGACATACGGTCGCCTGGACATTGTAGTAAACAATGCTGCTACCAACCCGCACTTTGGGCCTATCCTCACCGCTGAAGAATCCCATTGGGACAAGATTTTACAGGTCAATCTCAAAGGCACGTTCAGGCTGTGCCAGGCAGCCATCCAGCAGATGCAGCGGCAGGGCGACGGCGGCAAGATTATCAACATGGCTTCGATTGCCGGCATTCGCCCCGGCGCCATGATGGGTATCTACAGCGTCAGCAAAGCCGCCCTGATCATGCTCACCAAAGTTCTGGCTTCTGAGGTTGGCTCCGACAACATTC
>JAGVTM010000456.1 GCA_019136785.1 Chloroflexota bacterium
TGACGGTGCGCTCGCTGCCATAAACTGCCCCTTGCACGCTGGCATGGGCCGCCAGAATAAGGGGTAGGTTGGGGTCGGCGGCTTCTATCAGGCGGGTGATACCCTGTTGGACGCGGTCTTCCAGGTCTTCCAGGAGGTGATCGTGGGTTTTGCCTGCGCTTTCCTCCCGCGTCATTAAGGTGTGGCGGGACACCCAGGGAACGGTGAGGACCTGCACGGGCAGTCCCAGCGTCTCTGGGCCAAACAGACGCAGTTTGTCGGCGACAAAGATATGGGGCACGTTCAGGGTGTCGAATTCCTGAATGGCGTGGGCGCGCCCGGCGGCAGGGGAAACGTCGTGGTTGCCAACGAGGAGGACGGTGGGAATGCCGGCATTGGACAGCCGCATCATTCGTTCCCCCCAGGCGCGTTGAAAGGTGGGGTGGGGGTTGCGGTCTTTGTAGGCATCGCCGGCAAAAATGACCAGGTCTACGGGTTCGCTGAGGGCGCGGTCAATAATTTGGTCCAGCGACCGCAGGAAATCCATGACGCGCACAGGCAGCATCGTATCCGGATCGTGCCGGCCGTAGTTAGCCATATCAATATGGGCGTCGGCGAAGTGGAGCAGGCGAATGGTATTTTTCGATGGCGACATGCTTTATTTTTCCACAGCCAGTTGGTAGTAGTTCAAAGTTGACAGCCCGGAAGCACGCACGACCATGACATAATAGCGACCTGCCGGCAAATTGTCCAGCGGTACGTATTCATTCAGGTTTCCGACATTGTTGCCTATGCCTACCAGCACCTTATCCGCCGTATAGATCAGCACATCATAGTTGCTGATGGCTTCAATGTCATGCAAGCGCACCACCACGGAACCGGTCTGGTCAAGTTGGAACGTATACACGTCAAAGAAGTCCGTGGGGTAGCGGAAGCGGTTGGACAGATAGTGGTTGAAGGGCAGGCCAATAGCCAGGGCAAAGGTGTTATCCACTTCTGCCTCGTCTGGGGCGGAGGGGGCAATGGGGAAGTAATATCGGTTGACGGCGGGGAAAGCGTCAGGAACAAGCATTTTGGCTACCACAGGCACAATCTCATCCCCCACCGCTGTGTTGTGATGCCCACCTACCACCCATAGTTCGCCTTCCCAGAAGCCGCCCAATGACCAGGCCCGCGCCGGGCTGCGCAGGTCGTAGCTGCCATCCAGGACGGTCCACACGTTGGTGGTGGGGTCATAGACTTCCACGTCGGGCACAGAAACGCCCAGGGCGTCTGTGCCGCCAAAGACGTACCAGCGCCCATCTGCGCCTACGGCGCTGCCGGCATTGTACCGCGGATACGTCATGTTGCCCGTCAACTCCCAACTACCCGTGAGGGTGCTGTAGCATTCGCCGTTCACCAGCACAATGGGATTCCCATCTTCATCCGCTCCCACGCCGCCCGCCACGCAAATCTTATTGCCTACCTGCGCTGCCGTATGGGCATAGCGGGGCACGTTGAGCGAATCCCGCGCCTGCCAGTTGTTGGGCGGCTGGAAGGAAAACATCTCGCCATGCGGTTCGGCTCCTACCTTAAAAGCCGACCCGGTCACGCCGCCAATCACGTAGTACACGCCAAAGGGCGCATAGCCCACAGCGCTGGTGTAGCCAAACGCCTGCCCATCGGGCCAGGGCGCGGGCGGAGCGTCGTCTGACCAACTGTTGGCGTTGATGTCATAGACCCAATGCGTACCATCGTAAAGTTCGTCGTCGCCCACGTAGCCTGAGGGAATGTAAATCTTGCCGCCCAGATAAGCTGCGCCAGTGTTGGAGTAGCCGTAGCCATCGGGCCCCAACAACGGCGCCAGATTGGTCCAGGTATGGTCGCTCAGATTGTACCGCTGCACGCTGGCGGTGCGCGTCGGATTGCCACTGACGATGGTTTGACCGCCAATCAAGTAGAAATTGTCGTTGACCTGTACCAGAGAATGGCGGCTGCGCGGCAGAGCCATCAATTCTTGCTGTTGCCAGCGGTAGGCGGGCAAAATGAACTGGGCGCGCAGGTTCAGCTTGCGCGTGCCGCTGGCGCCAAACTGCCAGTCGGCA
>JAGVTM010000578.1 GCA_019136785.1 Chloroflexota bacterium
CCCATTGGGTGGATGGGTTGACGCCGCCGCGACAATACTCCACGGCAATGTAGACGCCCATCGCCAGGCACAGGCGGTAGTCATCCCATAGTTGTTCCCAGGCGTATCCCTGCACGCCGCGCTGGCTGAGCGTTGCGTGGTAATGGCGCAGGATCGGCTGTTCCCACTGGCGGCGGGCGGCAACGTCCCACTCCAGGGCAATGGCGTAAGCCAGGTCGTAGACGCCTAACCAGGTGGTCAGGCTCCAGTCAAATGGTTGGCGATCAATCAGGTACAATGGCCGTTCCCCACTGCGCGGAACCAGGATATTGTAGCAGCCGGCGTCCCCGTGAAAAAGGGTAAAGCCGTTGGCGTCTTGGGCGCGGGCGATCATCGCCTGGGGGTGGCGGGCGAACAGGTCGCGGATGAGAGCGGGCCAGTGGGGTTGCAGTTCATGGGCAAGCTGCCCAATGATGTGCCCGGCCCCCGGTTCGGCAATAGCTACAAAGCGGCGGATATGCTCCGCGTCGTGCATCGGGGCGTTTGCCTGCGCCAGGCGCGCCGCGCCCCACCAATGGGCGTGCAGAATAGCCAGGCCTTCAGCCAGGGCCAGGCCATATGCAAGGGTGGGCGGCTTGTCGCAGGCAACTGTATGGGTGACGGAGACATCTTCCAGGAGCAGGTGGTAGCGTTGTAATGTGGGGGAGTAACAGGCGTCGTAACAGCGCAGTAGCGGCGCATCGGGCACGTCCACATAGTCGCGGGTGTAGTAATCCACTTCGGACGGCCCAAAAAATTCGCCGTCGCCCAGGTCGGTGTCTACCATCTTGAGGAAGAGGCGGGATGGGCGCTCTCCCTGGGCGTCTGGCGTGTACTGCAGGCGCAATGAGCCGCTGGTGGACCAGTTGCCGCGACCGCTGTCCACGTCAAAACCGGCTACCGCGCCGCGCGTCAAGGCGCCGCTGCGGCTGAGAACGGCGGTCAGCCAGGCGATTGTCACTTGTTCCAGATTGGTTATGATGTTTTCGTCCATGTCCTGTCGTGTCCCGTAAAGTGCACCATCGGTTGAATTGAGAGGTATGCTATGAAAATTGTCACCTTTACTGAGTTTCGCCGCCACGCTTCCACCCTTTTAACAGAAGTGGAGCAAGGCCAGACTGTGATCATTGTGCGCCATAGTAAGCCGATTGCCGAGTTGATCCCTTTCTCCGGCGCGGCAGAGCGGCTGCCTGCCTGGAAACAGCCCGGTATTAAGTTGGCCCTGGCTGGAGCCGGTCTATCGGCGGCGATTCTGGCTGAACGGGAGACCAATCCGTGAAAGCCGTTTTTGACTCTTCATCCTTTGCTAAACGGTACATTGCCGAACCGGGCAGCGAACAGGTGGATAGTGTTCTGCTAAACGTGGTCCAATTAGGACTTTCGGCGCTCTGCGTGCCGGAAATTATCTCTGCCCTAAACCGGCGCGTGCGCGAAGGGGTTTTGCCGGCAGCGGGCTATGAAAAGGCAAAGGCGCAGTTGGCAGCCGATGTGGGCGATGCTGTTATTCTGCACCTTACGCCAGAGGTGATAGCAAGGGCCGTTACCCTGTTAGAAAACCATCCGTTGCGGGCAATGGACGCGCTGCACGTCGCGGGCGCATTGGTCTGGCGGGTGGATTTGTTTGTAACAACTGACCAGCGACAGTTTGAAGTCGCGCAGCAGGTTGGCTTGCACAGCCAACTCATCTAAGTAATTAGAAGTTCAACTTCTCCGAAGAAGTTGAACTTCTGGGTGAACTTATTTCTGGACAGTTACTAAGCGCAGTATGCGCCCGCATGCTGTGCCATCATGTTAATGACAGATTTCACCCTGGATATGTGCCTATTGTCCATTCGCTATAGATGGGGCGCGGTGTATGCTAAGTGTGCTAATTGAGGGGCGACGCGCTTTCAAGGTGCGGCGCGCCTATACCCATTTGGAGAGACCCCATGAAGCAAATAGTGATTTTACACCTGGATGAGGACAGCGGCATTGAATTGGTTTCGTTTTTAGGCCAGGAATTGCAGATACGGCGGCTTGGCTGCGCCGGGGATGTGGCGCGGGCGCGCGCTTTGATTGAGGAGTATGATGGGCAGGTAGATGCGATTGGGTTGGAGGGGATGCCGGCACAACTCCAACTCGGGCCCGCGCGTCGCGCTCACGAAACCGGGGCGTTTATCCCCGTGGTGGCTGAAGCCACGCCGGTGGTGGATGGCAGCGGCATCCGCGCGGGCCTGGAGCGGTGGGGCGTGATTCTGGCGGACCGCGCTCAGCCGGGTATTTTCAGCCAGAAGCGGGTGCTGATGGTTCCTGGGCTAAATCACGCGGGATTGGCGCAGGCGCTGGAGCGGCGCACTTCCACGATTCGCTACGCCGATCCCATGATCTTCTTTGGCTTGCCCGGCTTCCCTGGCGTGGGCAGCCGGCAGACATTGGAGCAGGCGGCGCCGCCAACGTTGGAACAGCTCAAAGATGCGCCTTTTGAGCAGCTATACCCGCAGCCAAACGGCACGCCCGAAGGTCGGGCAGCATCTGCCTTTGCCTGGGCGGACATTATCGCCGGCGATATGGGCGCCATTCGTCGCTATGCGCCGGAGTCGCTAAAGCACAAAACGGTGGTGGTGGAGTGCGCCAATGAGACTGACCTGGATGATTTGCGACAGCGCGGGGTGACGATTGTGGTGACCATGATGCCTTCTCTGGACACTTCCACAGCCGGCGGCAGCCTGGGGCGTTGGTCGGCAGCGGCGGTGGAGGCCGCGCTGGTGGCGCTGCGTCCCGATCCGGCGAAGCCGCTGGCGGAGGATACGTATCTGGATTTGCTGGCGGAGATTGAGTGGATGCCGGCAATTCGCACCTTGCAGCCGCAAGAACAAGGCATCAACCGCTTTGCCTTCGTCATCCACCCGCTGGACATTCGCTTCATTCACCAGGATCGCCGGTTTAGCTGGACGCGCTATTTGCCGGACGAGATTGTGGAGCGCACGGCGGCTTATATGCCGCCCATGTACCTTTCGCGCATCACCGGCGGCCAATCGCCGACCACAGGGCAGCGGATTGAGGGCCACCTGATTTCATTGGGGGCCACGCCACGGCAGATGATGACGCAGGGGGAGCGGTTTACGTACAACAAGCTGAACCAGGCGGCGCGCATGGCGGAGCGGCGCGGGGCGCGCATCATGGGGTTGGGGGCGTTTACGAGTGTGGTGGGAGATGCCGGCATCACCGTGGCCCACGAAGCGGACATTGCCATCACCAGCGGCAACAGCCTGACCGTCGCCGCCACCCTGGAAGCCGCCAAGCAGGCCGTCATCAACATGGGCGCCACCGACCTGACCAAAGGCAAAGTGATGATCATTGGCGCTACCGGTTCCATTGGCTCCGTCTGCTCCCGCCTGCTGGCGCAAGCCATCTTTGACGTGGTGCTGGTTTCCATTGAACCCGAACGCCTGATTGAGCTCAAGCGCACCATCCAGACGGAAACGCCCGGCGCTAAGGTGGTCATTGCCACCCGTCCCGACGAAGCCCTACCTACCTGCGACCTGGTGGTGACGGCTACTTCCGCCTTTGGACAGCGCATTATTGACATCAGCAAGTGCAAGCCGGGAGCCGTGATTTGCGACGTGGCCCGCCCGCCGGATATCAACAAAGCGGAAGCCGACCTGCGCCCCGACGTGCTGGTGATTGAAAGCGGTGAGGTGCTGATTCCGGGGGACATTGATTTTGGCTACAACATTGGCTTGCCGCCCAAGACCGCTTACGCCTGCCTGGCAGAGACGGCGCTGCTGGCGATGGAAGGCCGCTTCGAAGATTACACCCTGGGGCGTAACATTACGATGGAGCGGGTGAAAGAGATTTACCGCCTGTTCAAGAAACACCAATTCCAGATTGCCGGCTTACGCTCCTTTGGCGACTACGTCACCGATGAAATCTTCGCCGAAAAGCGGGCGCTGGCAGCCAGATACCGCCAGGAACCCGAACTGTTCGCCCAGGTGCAGGCAGACGCCGCCGCCAGACTGGCAAAAATGCCCGTGATGGCTAAAGGCGTCAAAGCCCGCAGCGGCCCCAACCCCGCCCTCCTCGGCGGCGCAGTCGCCGCCGTCGGTCTCCTCGGCTTCCTCCTCGGCCGCCGCCGCGCCGTTGAGTGACCCTCCCCCTGCCTTTAGAAACGGAGTTTCCTGGAGAAACTCCGTTTCTTTTTATCGCCATATTGCCTGCCATAGTTCGCGTGGTAGAATTTCTCATGCCTATTCTAAATGCAGAACACGCGATTGTTGAAATTCGCAAGCTACGCCACTACTGTCTCAACCCGCTGCATCAGGTGAAATATGACGAATCAGATCAAATTGCTAGACGTGGTGGCGCTCACGGTTGATCTGCCTGAGGATAGTTTGTGGCGGGGGCAAGTGGGGACGGTAGTAGAGATTTTGGCGGATGGCGCAGCCTATGAGGTTGAATTTAACGACCGCGAAGGGCGCACCTATGAATCGCTGGGCCTGCGCGCGGAGCAGATCTGCAAAGTGGAAGGATCATAGTGTTCGATGGTTAGCCCCATTTGGGACATTTGATTGACGATCGAGGTTCATCTAGTAGAATCGCTTCCGTTGGAATCATTAAACGCCCTGGCACAATAGATGAGTCGGGTATGGACAAGTGGACGGTTCAAGATCGATTTGGCAACAGCATTTACTTTACTGCGGAACGGTGGCAGCATATCCTGGAATCCCGGCCGGAGCTTGAACCGTATTTTGAGCTATTTCTGGAAACATTGCGAACAGGCAGACGAAAACAAGACCCACTGGTTCCAAATGAATATCGGTACTATAAGCCATTTGATGAGCTATTGCCAGACAACAACCACCTGATTCTGGTCGTTGTTTTCAAGAAACAGCTTGACGATAATGGTGAGTATGTTGCCAACAATTTTGTGGTCACCGGGTGGGCGAACTATTTGTGGTAAACAGAGCGACAAAATGAGCAAATTGAACTTGCAGCAGGCAGAAACGACAGCGCGGGACGGCACACCAGTACGATTTGTCTACGATGAGGAAGCCGATATGCTGGAGTTGTTTTTTGGCGAAAATGCGCCCGCGATGGGGATCGAATTGAGCGATCACATCGTTTTGCGGCTGGACCGCCAGACAAAGCGAGCCTTAAGTTTGATCCTGCTCCATTTTTCGATTCTGGCTGAACAGACAGAATATGGGCCGCGCAGCTTTCCATTGGAAAAGTTAGAGCAGTTGCCGCCGGATTTGCGGGAACTGGTTTTGCGGCTGCTCACGTCCCTGCCAGTTAGCCAGTTTTTGAAGGTGTCGCAGCTGCAGATGACGCCGCCAGAGTTTACGCCGATTGCTACTGTTGAACCTCACCCAATCCTGGCTTACGCTTGAGTCGCGCTGTTGTCGCGTGTCTGATAGCGTGTTGCATAAAGAAGGGATAGCGCGCATATTGCACGCAGATTGCGCAGATGCCTATAAAATCGTGTCTGACCACATGTTTTCTTTTATAAGGGTTCATGAAAATGAACCTGACTGATCCAGCCACAAAATGGGAACAAGACGCCAGGCAGCCAGGCCAGTCCAGGCAAACAGGGCTGCGGTTGGCAGCTATGGCCGGGCATATGCGCCTGGACAAAATTGCTGCCCGCTGCGCTGCCTTAATAGACTTGCTGGCTGATGGTCGTCCTCACCCCGCGAAGAAATTTGGGAAACGATTGCGGCGCAACTGGGGGATGAAGATTGTTGGGGAGAAGCGCCGCCAGAAGCATTGGCGCGTGATTTAGCTGCTTTACGTCAGGGGGGTATCCGCATTGCCTATTCACGCCGGCCGGGGATAGAGGGGTATTATCTCCAATACCCCAGCCTGGCAAGACCGTTCCCGCAGCCCTATGAAGCGGTCAGTTGGGAACTTGTTGCCGCCCTACGCCAGTTGTCCGTACCAGAGAAAACAAACGCGCCTTTGCCGCCGCCGATTTTGCCTTGCGCCAGAAACGCCTTCTTCTGGCGGAAGAACACCCTGACTGGTCAGCGGCGAAAGTGGATGCCGAAGCGCGGCGATTGGTTTATGGCGTTGCGCTAGAGGAATAGGAAGGGCGTATGCAATACGCCCCTACAGAGGCGTTGGATGGTAGGGGCGTATTGCATACGCCCAATTGTTTTCTTATGCGCTCCTTACTCTCTATCACCCTGGCTGAGAAACCGGGGGTTTGCGGCTGTGGGCTGTGTCGGGGTAATGGGCGGGGGCGGCGGTCCAGAAGGGGATGCCGTATCGCTCGATGAGTTGCGCCTGACCACTGGCGGCCAGTTCAGCCAGGCGTTCGCGTACCTGGCCTGGCGTCCAGCGGGATAAGGCGCGTTCCAGTTCTGCCTGGCTCATGGGGTGGCGGGTGATGATGCTGATAATGGCAGCAGCAACGGTATCAAAGCCGCTCAAGTCAAAGGTTCCCTCGGCGGGGTGCACGACGGCGGCGAGGTCGCCCAGGATGGCTCTGGCGCGCAGTAAGCCTTCTTCGCCGGACGGTTGTACCCAGGTCTCCGCTGGCGGACGAGTGGGCAGGTTCAGGTGTACCTGATCGGGGCGGATGCGGCGTAAAACGGCGGCGATGTCCTGTAAGGCGGCTGCGGTGTCGTTCAGGTCGCGCACGAGCATAACTTCGACCCACAGTTTGCCGCTGTATTCCTGGCGGAAGGCGGCCAGCCCGTCTATCAGGCGGGCGAAGGTGGCCTGGGGGTGGGGGCGGTTGATCTGGCGGTAGAGGGCGGGCGTGCCGGCATCCACCGAAGGCATGACCACATCCGCCGCCGCCAGGTCTCGCCGCACTTCGGGCAGGTAGAGCAGCGACCCATTGGTGATGACGGCCACGGGCAGAACCGTGAGCCGCTTGACTTCCCGAATCAGCCAGCCAATGCCACTGTGCAGGGTGGGTTCGCCCGAACCGACAAAGGTGACCCAATCAATGTCGCCTGGCTGGTGGCTGTGCAGCGCCGTCTGCACTTCAGCCAGGATTTCGGCGTTAGGGAAATATTCGCGGCGCTGGTTGGTCAGGGGCATGGTGCGCCCCAACTGGCAGTAGACGCAGTTCCAGTTGCACGTCTTGAGGGGGATGGTGTCTATGCCCAATGACTGCCCCAGTCGCCTGGAGGGAACGGGGCCAAAAACGTACTTCATCTTATTTTCTGCATTTTACGTTTGACGGGACACTAAGATTACTTAGCCTTTTTCGCGCTCCTTCGCAGGCTCTTTGGCGAGAAATCTCTCACAAATGGTGAGTTGAGGGGGATTCCTCGTTTCACTCGGAATGACAATTTTAGGCATTGTTCACAAAGCGGAAACTGGACTTTACAGATTATTCGCAATTATCATTCCGAGCGGAGTCTTCGGAGCGAGGAATCCCTCGTATAGAATAAGGACAGAACTCTCTGCGTGAGAGAGTGTTGAAGCCCTATCTTGTCGGGCGTATAATGTGGGCAGTAGAGAGTAATTCTGCTGAATTGTTGTGCAAATAATCATGCCAAGTGCATTCTGTAAACAAGGGAGAGATGATGGCATACGATGTAAAAGCCCTTAAATCCGAAATTGCGGGCACATTGGACTTGCTGCCACCAGAAAGCCTTCAACTGCTACACGAGTTTGTCGCTTTTCTGCGGCTGCGAAGTGAGCCGGCGGAACAGTCTGCTCCAGTGGTAAAGCTGGGCGGTTTGTGGAAAGAGACACCAGAAATCACGGAAGCGGACATTGCCGAGGCGCGGCGTGAGATGTGGCAATCATTTGGCGAAAGAGAAGTATGAAAGCGGCTTATGTGACTGATACGCATGCGCTGATTTGGTATCTTCAAGGAAGTCTGCGGTTATCACCTTTGGTTCACGCAATTTTCTCACAAGCTGACCTTGGTGAGGCGACCATTATTGTGCCTACTATTGTTCTCGTTGAAATGACTTACCTGGCTGAGAAGATGCGAATACCGCAAAGCATGGTCAGAGACTTACTGAATTTGCTGCCTTCTGTTGGCGATGATTATCAACTTGCGCCATTAGGCCATAGTGTAGTCGAGAGCATGTTACAAGTTCCACGTGCCCTGGTCCCTGAAATGCCAGATAGGGTTATTGCCGCTACGGCTATCGCTTTCCGCTTACCGCTTCTGAGTCGTGATGAAGTGATGTCCAAAGTCGAGTCACTTGAGGTGATCTGGGAATAAGGCACATTATGTCGGGTGCATTCAGTTTACCTGGCGCAGGGACCAGGCGTCCATGAACCAGCCGTTGTTGGCGATGGCCCAGCGGCCGCGCATGGCGGCGCCCAGGGTGACGGTTTGGGGCTGGGTGAGGGTGAAGCGGTAGGTGAAGGTGTTGCGCTGGCCGAAGGCGGGTTGGATCCAGTTGCTGCCGCCGCTGCCCACAATCAGGCGTAGTTCGCCAGAACGGGGATCGGGCGCCCATATCTTTTGCCCGCCATCGTATTCGGATACCAGGTCGGGGAAGACGTTGATTTGGAGTTCGTATTCGCCAGGCTGCAAATAGAGGGTGGTCAACAGGCGAAAACTGATAGCCCCATACTGCTTGAAGATCTTCACCGTTTGCGAACCGTCCCAAATGAAGAGGCTTTGCTCTGCCGGCGGCAGGAAGGCGGGGGAGAGGACGCGGCTTTCGGGGCGGACGAATTTGTTCCAGGGATCGGGGTCAAGGGGGTTGTCGCCTTCATCCCACTCCAGCACCCACTGGCTGGGCACCTGGAATTCGGGCACGTCGTTGAAGTTGTACCAGCCGTCTTCAAAGGACGGGTTGGGCAGCAGGTTGACGTTGCCAGGCGCGGGCGGCGGCGGGGCGGTGGGGACGGGGGCGGGCGTGGCGGTGGCGGCGGGCGGCGGTGGGCTGCCGCCGGTGATGGTCAGCCGCTGCCCGGCGTAAATGACGTTGACGTTGCTGATGCCGTTGGCCTGAGCCAATGCCGGCACGCTCACCCCAAACCGCAGCGCAATCCGGTACAACGTATCCCCCGGCTGGACGACGTAGGTGACGCTGCCATCGGTGGGCGACGGCGCAGGCGTGGGCGGCGGGCCGCTGCCGTCGGGAATGGTCAACGTCTGCCCGGCGTAAATCAGGTTGGGGTTGAGAATGTGGTTAGCCTGCACCAGGACGTCAATGGTGACGTTAAAGCGGCGGCTGATAGCAGCCAGGGTGTCGCCGGGCTGGATGACGTAGCTGGTATCGGCGGCAGTCGCGGTAACGCTCAGAGCCAGCAGAAAGAGAGCCAGCAAGAAGGAAAGGGCGCGGGATGTGGGGGAGAGAGGCATTTTTCACCTTTGAATAACAGTCAACAGGCAACAGAAGGCAACGGAAAGCGGGCACTCACCACTGGTCACTCGCCACTGGTCACTCGCCACTGATCACTATCCCCAACGGGCGTTGGGCCAGGGCGAACGCTGCGGCGGCGTCTGGAGAGAGGTGTTCGGTGTCTACGGTGGCTTCGGGGAAGAGGGGCGGTTCGTAGATGGCGCCCAGGCCCGGCACGGCGTCCTGGGCGGCGGCTTGGGCGCGGGCATAGATGCCTTTGGGATCGCGCGCCTGGCAGGTTGCCGGGGAGCAGCGCACGTAGAGTTCGGCAAAGCGGGGGATTTGCTGGCGGGCCTGGTCGCGGTAGGCGCGGCGGTTAGCGGTGGCGGCAATGAGGACGTTGACGCCTTCCTGCGCCAGCCAGGCGGCAAGCTGCCCCAATGCCGCATAGAACCAGTCGCGTTCGGTGGGGGTGTAGGTGGGGTTGGGGGTGAGGATGCCGCGCAGGTGGTCGGAGTCGAGCAGGATGGCGGGAATGCCTTGCGCCGCCAGGCGGGTTTGCAGGGCGCGGGCCAGGGTGGTTTTGCCGGATGCCGGCATTCCCGTCAACCAGACGACAAATCCAGGGGAAGCAGTGGGCATGATGCGTCAGGCGTCGCCCAGATAGCGGTTGATTGCCCGCCAGTCAAAGTGTGGCGTATCCAGCACCGCGCGGGCAAAAGCCATCAGCTTCAAGCGCACCTCGTCGGTGACGTTGTACCACTGCGGGCTGGCTAGAACCAGCGCTCGCCAGGCGTACCAGGGCTGGATTACGGCGGGATAGCCGCGATCTTCCGTTTGGCGCAGATACGTTTCCCAAAATGCCTGGTAGAGGTCCTGGAATGGGCCATCCAGCCGTCCGTATCGCTGCAAGGAGAAGAACAGGTAGTTAATGGTCATGCAGCTGACGTCGTCGGCGGGTTCGCCCCAGGCGCCGCGGCTGCGGTCAATCAGCGAGAAGGCATCGCCATCGCTAAACAGCACGTTGAACGGGTGGAAATCGCCGTGTACCTGGCTTAAGCGGTGCGTCAGAGGCTTGAGCCGCCAGCGCCATTCGTTCGCTTTTTGCTCAATGGCGCACAGGTCGGCGGGGGAAATGAGGGGAAAGTCAGCCGGGTAGCTGTCCGTCAGTCCCATGATGCCTTCGCCGTGGCCGATCAGGTCGCGTACGCGCCGCCGCCATAACAGGGGATCGTCGTGTTTACGGGTGTGAATGGTAGCCAGGTAGTTCGCCAGGGCGCGGGCGCGGCGGCAGTCCTGATCTTCCAGGTAGCCCGTGTCCCGAATACGCATCAAGTCCTCGGCATACGGAGCGCCGGGGGCGTAGTCCGTCACCAGCAGCAGTTCTTCCGCCTGGCCCACGGAAGTCAGGTGGCCGTCGCCGCGGATGGCCACCATGTCGCGGGCAGGCACGTGGCGCGGCAGGTGGTTGAAGGTGTGGAAATCCAGCCAGACGGCGGCGGCGCGGTCGCTGCTCATTTCGCGGCCAAAGCCGTTCCGTTTGACCTGGCGCAGCACAATGCGCTGCGGCGCGGCGTGCTCTGCCTGGTAATCCACGTAGACCGGCTGGCCGTAGCCAAAGGCTTTGAGCGCCGCTTTGTGCGCCGCTCCGTGCGCCGCCGCGTCTGTATCTTTTTGTCCCAACACCCCAA